>JALQVX010000281.1 GCA_023263555.1 Crocinitomix sp. | reverse complement strand
TTTCTTAAGGACGAACTAAAAGGATGAATATTTCACAGCTGGTTGTATTTAAGTTAAAAATTAACAAAAATTAAAATTCTTGCCATTGCCATTTATTGCTTCGAGTTCATTAATTTTAGGACTAATTATTCATCCCTTCGATTTTAGGAATAGAGGTAAAGAATGTCTTGAATCTAAATTTGAAATAATTCAGCCCTATGAATAATAAGTGGAGCCCATTAATAGGTAAAAATAATGATACAAAGAATAAATGAGTATGACAGAGAAAGATTGGAACGAGATAAGAACAAACGATAGTTGGGCGATATTTAAGATCATGTCCGAATTTGTTGAAGGATATGAAAAAATGGCGCGAATAGGACCGTGTGTTTCCGTTTTTGGTTCGGCGAGAACAAAACCTGAAAACCAATATTATCAGAAGGCAGTTGAAACGTCACGGTTGTTGGTTGAATCTGGTTATGGTGTCATTACGGGCGGTGGTCCGGGTATTATGGAAGCCGGAAATAAAGGCGCTGCAGAAGGTAAAGGTCGATCAGTTGGATTGAATATCGTTTTACCGTTTGAGCAAAGCAGCAATCAATACGTTAATCACCCGGTTGATTTTGATTATTTTTTTGTGCGAAAGGTGATGTTTGTTAAATACACGCAAGGCTTTATAACCTTTCCGGGTGGGTTTGGAACCTTAGATGAACTATTTGAAGCGTTGACTTTGATGCAAACAAAAAAAATCGACATGAAACCAGTTGTGCTCTTTGGTAAAGATTACTGGAGTGGCATGGTGGATTGGATTGATAATGTCATGCTGAAAAAAGAAGCGAATATTAATTTAAAAGATATGGACTTGCTGAAAATGACGGACGACCCAATTGAAGCTGTACAGCATATCAATAATTTCTATGAGTCGCATCCGCTAAGACCGAATTTTTAAAGCTGAAGAAATGCAGAAAAAAGCGCCTGAAATCAACTTTTAAGCGCTTTTTTTTAGTTCTAATGATTGGATGCTAGAGCTAGAGCATCTCAAATTCAGTTCCTACTTTTAAGTCCCCAACCAGTTTTGATTGTAAATTTTTAAAATCGTATAAATCGGTATCAAACATATGTGTAGGTGAGATGTTCTTTAAAGCTGTAAACATGATTTCTGAGCGATTTGGATATTTTGCGTCCCACGTTTCAAGCATTTTTTTCACAACTTGTCGCTGCAAATTTTCTTGTGCTCCACACAAATTACACGGTATGATTGGGTATTTTCGATAATTGGCGTACTCGATAATTTGCGTTTCTTTTACTAAAGCAAGCGGTCTTAATACCACAAAGCGATTATCGTTCGTGATATATTTAGCTGGCATAGTTTCAATCTTTCCGGCAAAAAACAAATTCAAGAAAAATGTTTCCAAAATATCATCACGGTGATGACCTAAACAAATTTTATTACATCCAAGGCGCTCAGCCGCTTCATATAACGTTCCTCTTCGTAAGCGCGAGCAAAGACTGCATGTTGTTTTTCCTTCAGGAACTTTCTCTTTGACAATGCTATACGTATCTCGCTCTACAACTTCATAATTCACCCCAACCGATTCAAAATAGGCAGGCAACGTTTCTTCTGGAAAACCAGGTTGTTTTTGATCCAGATTAACGGCAATTATTTCAAAATTGAAGACAGATGCTTTTTGGATTTGCATCAAAATATCGAGCATGGTATAGCTGTCTTTTCCTCCGGATAGACAAACCATTAATTTGTCACCATCCTGAATCATATCATACTCATTGATGGCATTCCAAACCGTTTTCTTGATTTTTCGGTTTAATTTTTCTTCGCCATCCTTTAGCTCCAAATCCTTTTCTAGCTCCATTTTGATTCCCATTTTTGTATTCGATCGTAAATCACTATACTGCCACTTACCGCCACATTGAGTGATCCCTCTCCTGGTAACTGAATCACATGGTGACAGCGTTCCAAAATAGGGATAGGCAAGCCATTATCCTCTGCACCTAATAAATAGGCTCCCCGAGAAGGGTGCACAAATGTACGAATTGCTTGTGAATTTCCGTTCATTTCAACCCCAACCAATTGTGTTGAATAGGGGAGTGCTTTGTAAAAATCATCAAAGCTCTCATAACGATAAAATGGAATTTTTGACCAAGTTTTCGCGGTGTCCGAATGCTGAGGCTTATATTTTCCATCAATAATGAAAATAAAAGATGCACCAAGAACATAGGCACTGCGCCACAAGGTTCCAATGTTATGTTCCGTTTTTGGTTGGTAGACACCTATTCCAAAAAAAGATTCATCTTTTACCGACCATTGTTGTTTCATTGATCCGGCGTGTTATCTTGTGTAACTTCTTGTCTGTGATAGGTTTCAGCGTAAAGTCCATCAAGGGCCATTAACGTAGTATGATCTCCCACTTCAACAACTTGTCCTTCATCCAAAACCATTATTTTGTCAGCATATTTTAAACTTGATATGCGGTGACTGATAATGATCGCTGTTTTTTCTTTCAAATCATTCCGAATCGCTTGCAATATAAATTCTTCCGTCTCATTGTCAACGGCAGAAAGGCAGTCGTCAAAAATTAAAATATCTGGTTTTTTAATTAAGGCGCGTGCGATTGATAATCGCTGTTTTTGACCGCCCGATAAATTGATTCCGCGTTCGCCTAATAAGGTCTGGTATTGATCAGGGAAGTTCATGATTGAATCGTGTATCCCCGAATTTATCGCTACTTGTATCAGTTGCTCTTCAGTTATTTGATCTGATTTTGCTCCGAATATTATATTGTTTTTTATACTATCTGAGAATAGAAAATGTTCCTGAGGAACGTAACCGAGTAAATTTCTCCAACTGTCTAAATTGACTTCCGCTAGATTTTGGTCATCAATCATTATTGTGCCACTCGTAGGATCCAGCATGCGCATAAATAAATAAGCAAGTGAAGATTTGCCAGAACCTGTTCGTCCAATTACCCCAATTATTTCTCCTTTATGGAGTGTGAAGTTGACGTTTTGAAGGGCGGTAACGCCAGAATTATCATAGGTTAAACTAACGTCCTTAAAGGTGATTTTTGAATCAAATTTCAAGGTTGCATCCACGCCCTCATTTAAGTTTATATCTGGTACTTCATTTAAAAATTCATTAATACGAGTCTGAGAAGCAGAGGCACCTTGCACAATGGATGTCACCCAACCCACGGAGGCAAATGGCCATGTCAACATGTTTACATAAATGACAAACTCAGCAATCTCTCCGGGATCGATAACACCATTCTTTGCTTGAGTACCTCCAATGTATATCGTGAGAATCGTACTTATGCCAATGAGAAGGAGTATTGTCGGCATGAAAAAGGCATTTGTTTTGGCTAAACTCATAGAGTTTGCTTTGTACTTTTCAGCTTCTTGCGCAAAGCGACTTTCAACGTCTTTTTCTTTAACGTGGGATTTGATAATGCGAATTCCTGAAAAAGACTCTTGAACAAAAGTCGATAAAAAGGATTGTTGAAATTGAACACGCTCATTTTTTCGATTCAGTACACGACTTACAAAATAGATGAGAATGGACATGATGGGCAAAGGAATCAAAACGTATAAAGTCAATTCAGGATTTTTGGAAATCATCTTGTACAAGACCAATCCAAACAATGTGATTAGGTTGAAGGTGTACATGATACCTGGTCCCAAATACATCCGCACTTTTGAAACGTCCTCGCTAATTCGATTCATCAAATCACCTGTCGAATTTTTTTTATAGAAATTAAAGGTCAAGCGCTGGTAATGATTGTAAATTTCATTCTTCAGATCATACTCAATAAAGCGAGACATAATGATGATCGTTTGCCGCGTAAAGAATAGAAATAGTCCCTTTAAAACGGAAAGAAGCATATAGAAACCAGCAAATGAAAGGGCAATCCATACAATTCCCTCAATCAAGGACGGATCACGGTTAATTAATTGCTGATTAATTTTATTAATGGCATCTCTAACAATTTCAGGTTGTTGCACGGCAAATATATTGGAGATTAAAATGAAAATTGATCCAAAGATCAGCCTCCATTTATACTTGACCAAATATTTATTTAAATAGAATAATGATGACATCTAAAAATTAGTACTTTTGTAGCGCAAAAAATCGCGTGCAAAGTTACGATTAAAGATTCAGTTTTAAAGAATCTGTTTCGACAAATATTTTGACAGGTTATGATTGTGAGTAGTTCAATATATAAAATATACACGCCAGCGATTGAGGGCATTTTTAAAGGTATCACAGATTAAAATTAAAACCTCCTTAAAACATGTTTGAAGTAAAAGAAATTAAAGACACCGAATTGGCAGAGAATCCAATAATCGAGAGAATGTCTAAGTATGACCACGAGCAATTGTTATTTTGCAATGATAATGCAACGGGTTTAAAAGCAATTATTGCTGTGCACAACACAACGCTTGGACCGGCGTTAGGTGGAACGCGTATGTGGAATTATACAAACGAATTGGAGGCACTGAATGATGTGTTGCGTTTGTCACGTGGTATGACGTATAAGAATGCGATTTCTGGCCTTAATTTAGGCGGAGGGAAAGCGGTTATTATTGGTGATGCTCGCAAAAAAAAAAGCGAAGCACTTTTCCGTCGTTTTGGAAAATTCGTTGAATCGTTAGGTGGAAAATACATCACAGCAGAGGATGTTGGAATTTCGCCTCAAGATATGACGTGGGTCAATATGGAAACCAATAATGTTGTTGGACTTCCTGGTAAAAGTGGAGATCCTTCTCCCGTTACAGCTTATGGTGTTTACATGGGGATGAAGGCGGCAGCAAAACTACAATTTGGTTCTGATTCATTGACAGGAAAAAAAGTAGCTGTTCAAGGTGTTGGGCACGTAGGCGAATACCTTGTAAAACACTTGGCAAAAGAAAATGCAGATATTTATATCACAGATATTCATCAGGATACATTGCAGGCTGTAAGTGGGAAATATGGTGCAACAGTTGTTGGATTGGAAGAAATTTATGGAATTGACATGGATATCTACGCTCCCTGTGCTTTAGGTGCAACAGTAAATGATGATACCCTGTCGCAATTAAAATGTTCAATCATTGCTGGTGCAGCTAATAATCAGTTAAAAGATGAAACAATTCACGGTGAAATCGTGAAGGAAAAAGGAATTATTTACGTTCCCGATTTTATGCTAAACGCAGGCGGTGTTATCAATTGCTATGCAGAGGTCAAAGGGCTAACTGCCGATTGGGCAATGGGAAAAGCCGAAGATATTTACAATACAACTTTATCAATTATTAATCGATCCATTAGTGATAATGTTCCAACCTATAAGATTGCTAACAAAATGGCTGAAGAGCGCATAGCATCTATTGGAAGGGTAAAATTACCAATGTAGAAAAAACAGAATGCTAAACAGACGTCATTTACGTATAAAAGTTCTTCAAGTTCTTTACGCTTTTTTTCAAACGGAGGATGAAGATATCCTGAAGTCAGAAAAGCAATTATTGTCATCAATCGATCATATGTACGATTTGTACCTGTGGTTTTTATTGTCGTTTGAAGAGATTCATCAGTTTTCGGAGCAACGCATTGAAGATCGGTTGAAAAAGGTGAGACCAACAGAGGATGACCTGACTCCGAATCGAAAGTTCGTCAATAATGCGATCTTTAATCAGTTGATTTTAAATAAAGATCTGAAAAAAAGGGCAGAAGAGCGCAAGGTGAATTGGGTTGGTGCAGTTGAGAATGACCTCATGAAAAAGTTGTTCTTGCATGTTGTTGATTCAGAACTTTACACCTCTTACATGAGTACTGAAGAGTCTTCTTTCGAGGAGGATCGACAGTTTGCCGTTGAACTTTTCAAAAAAGAAATTGCAAATTTTGAACTCATTCATGACTTTTTTGAGAATAAAAGTATTTTTTGGTTGGATGATATCGATCTTATGTGTTCAATGGTTTTGAAAACGATCAAACAAATGGAAGAAGGCGATAGCGAGTTCAAACCGATACTTGATTTGCATAAGGATGAGGAGGATGAATTGAATTTTGTAAAAAAATTGATTCGTGAAACAGCAAGAATGGATGATGAAAACACGAAGATTATTGATGAGCTAACAAAGAATTGGGAGTTGGATCGAATCGCTAAAATGGATATTATCCTTCTTAAAATGGCAATTACTGAATTAAAAGTTCACCCTTCAATTCCGAAAAAGGTGACGCTGAACGAATATATTGAAATTTCTAAGTTTTACAGTACGCCAAAAAGTCAAGTTTTTATTAACGGTATACTTGATAAAGCGATTCATCTTTTGGAGGAACGTGGTGAACTGAAAAAATCAGGACGTGGTTTAATTAATTAAAAATAGATCTAATGAATAAGTTATTTTTTGGAGCAATTATTTCTTTAACAATCGCCAGCAGTTGTACAACTAATTCTGGTGCTAATCTTGAAGAGCGTAAACAAGAATACGCGCAGTATGTAGATGAACCTTCTGAAATTACGTTTGAAGAAACGGAGTATAATTTTGGAACGGTAGTGGATGGCGATATGGTAAAACATACGTTCAAATTCACAAATTCTGGGGATAAGGAACTGGTCTTGTTGGACGTGAAATCAACATGCGGATGTACCGTTCCAGAGGATTGGCCTAAACAACCAATTGCTCCGGGTGAAGGCGGTGAAATAAAGGTTATTTTCAATTCAAATAACAAAGTAGGTGCTGTTAATAAAGGTATCCGCGTAGAAGCAAATACAAATCCTTCAGTGACCACCGTTTCGATAATCGGAACAGTAAAGGCGGCTGAATAAATTAATCAATACACTAGTAAATATGAAAACTCAATTGATATTATTACAAGAAGCTGCTCCTGCTGGAGGTGGCGGAGGAACACAATTAATCATGTTCGGTTTAATCGGACTTGTTTTTTACTTCTTTATGATTCGTCCTCAAATGAAGCGAACGAAAGAAGCCAAATTATACCGTGAAAGTATTGCTACAGGAGATAAAGTGGTGACCATTGGGGGAATTCATGGTAAAGTATTAGAAGTTTCTGATACGACACTTTTAATTTCGAGTGAAGGAACGAAACTTCGCATTGAAAAATCTGCTGTTAGCCCTAATCCAATGGATCAATTAGGTAACGCTAAAAGCTAGAAAGCAAACCGTTTTATTATTGAACCGTCTGAGATTCATTTCAGACGGTTTTTTTGTGTCGTTTAATGCCGTATTTCAGCGGTAAATTGATTTCACGCGAATTCCTTTGTTATTTTTTAAAATAACTCGGTCCTTGTGGTTGGAATATCTTCAATAGCGTTTTTAAAGACCCTTCTCCTGTTTATTTGATCAAATCACTTATCCAAT
>JALQVX010000273.1 GCA_023263555.1 Crocinitomix sp. | reverse complement strand
AGTTCAAGTCGAAGAAACTATGGTCGATTGAGAACTGGTAGGAGGGTTATGATTTCAAAAAATATTATCAATCTGTATGCCCACTTCGATGAGTATATGGATAAGATTAAGGAAAGGGGAACGATAGGGAAAGATCATGATAAAGGCCACTGCATAGAGCAAGCCTTTCACCAAGTTAAAAGTAGGTTTTGCCCAATCTGCATAAAATCCTTTTATTTCCAATTTTCCTGTTGCAATTTCCGTTGCAATTAAACGCAAGGCTCGAATAAAGTAGCGCGTGATTAGAATAATGACAGTGATTGAAATTAATTCGGGAATGAAATTGATGAAGCCTATTCCAAAATTTTTAAGCGGTGTTGTGATGTAGCCTATAAGGTTGCGTGCTAAACTTTCCGTTGCCGGAAAAATACTAAAGATGATGGGCAAAAAGATATAGAGTACAATGAGAATGACGACGATTCGAAAAACGCGAAGCAACCAATGAATCAATTGCTTTTCGCGATCAACAGTTAACAATTCGAGATTTTTCACTTTTATTGGTCGCACAAATTTGTCGCTTTTTTCAACCAGTTTTGCCGAAGACCATTTTAATCCACGATTGACAAAATAGATGGTCAGTACCAATCCAAACAAGGCTAATAACAAAAAGCCAATGCGCTTTAATACATTCCGTAAACTATGAATTTCCAGGTATCGGGCGTATGATGTTGAGATGACTGTTTGATAAGAATTTGCCAATTCAATTTTTGATTGCTCCAACCAAAAGGCATCTTTATCCGATACACTAAAGATTATTTCTTGACCGTGATAGAGGTCGACCGTTTCTTCAACATCCTCAATGTGCAATGAGTCAGCATAAAAATCATTGGCCTCTACTAAACTTTCTAATTTTTGTTGAATGCGTTTGGCCCGCTCGGCAGGTTTTATTGGACCTAATTTGGTATAAACCGAAAATAAGGTATCGCCAAAAAAGAGCACAGGATAACCCACCGTTACCAATCTTAAGGAATCAGCCTCCGATTTTAACTTTAAATTCCTTAATTCCTTTACCAAGGTTAATGAATCGAGTTTGGCTTGTAACTTATCTTTTTCTTGCTGATTAGCGTCCGAAAGTAGATTTAGCTCTTCCAATAACAGCGCTTGATCCAAACTATCCGAAATGTTTAAGCTGTCAAGTTTAAACATGTAATCGTTGGTGGATTTATCCAATTGAAGACTGTCTTGTCCAAAAACAAAAACATGAAATGCAAGGGTAAATAGTGCGAAAAAATATTTTTTTATCATAGTGAATCCTGACATGCCTCTGAAGCAAGAATGTTATTTAATTATTGGACTGCGAAGTAAAGCAATTTTGGAAGATTACTAAAAATACGCAGGTGTTATTTTCGAAGAAATGCTTCGTTTATTACTAGGCGCTGCGTTAAGGATTGAAGCGGTTAGCGCTCTCTTTTTTTTCCGAGAGACTAGTAGCGTAAAACCTGACCCAGTCCGAACGCAGTGAGCGACTGGGGAACGCCCAAAAAAACCTTATTTATTCAAGCCGCGAACTTTGATACTGCTCGTAAAAATGGCTACAAACATGACCGCAACTTGACTTTGTGCATTTAGGGACGATAGGTTTCCAGAAATTTCCCAATAGTCCCAATCTTCGGAGGTATAGGTTTTAATTTTACCTGATGCATTGCCTGAATACTCCCAATAATCCCAATCTTCAGACGAGTAGGTTTTCATTTTCATGGAAATCCCCGAACCTGAAATTTCCCAATAATCCCAATCATTGGAGCTGTATGTTTTGATTTTAATGGCTCCTCCATCTACTTCCCAATAATCCCAATCGTTGGATGAATAGGTCTTTATTTTACCTGATTTACCCCCATAATTGTATTCCCAATAATCCCAATCTTCGGAGGTGTAGGTTTTAATTTTACCTGAATTGCCTCCATAATTGATTTCCCAATAGTCCCAATCGTTGGAGGTATAGGTTTTCAATTTGCCTGTTTGCGCAGAAGCTTTAAAAAAGGTGAAAACAGCAATAAATGCGAGAAGAATAATTTTTTTCATGTTCTGTTTTTATTGATTCTAAGGTAAGAAAAAAAATGAGTTTGTATGAGATTAATAGCAGGAGACAGTGCGGGGGTATGTTTTTGGCCATGGGGATGGTGCGACCCATACAGGGTCGAAGGAGGGTTCTGTTGAGCGTGGTGGGATGTGGCATCCCTTCAGGATGCCGGTTTGGTGAGGTGGTTTGTGGAAATTTTAAACGCCAACGAGCGAATTAAATTATACCTGCTATTTTGAAGAAGGTGTTTGTAAACTTGAGTGAGTTCGTAACGAATTATTTGCCCCAATCATTTTTCTATGCTCAACGCCCCATTTGTACAAGGCTTCTATTGCAGGATCTAATGTGCAGCCATAATCGGTTATAGAATATTCTACCACTACGGGTACTGAATCATAAACCGTGCGTTTAACCAATTGATTCAACTCTAATTCACGCAATTCTTTTGATAACATGCGATCCGTAATTTTAGGTATTTCACGGGCGATTTCACTGAAGCGCTTATTGCCATATTTAAGCGCGATTATGATGGGTAATTTCCATTTTCCACTCAATACATACAAGGCATCCTGAACGGGTTTTATGATCTTTTCGCACGGTTTTTTATCCACCACTTTTCCTTGCTCAATCTCAGTAATCAGATCTGTTTCCATAAAATACATGTTTAACCAACTATCATGAAGTATAGCACTATACTTTGATATAGTTCTTACTAAAGTATAGCAAATATAGGTAAATTTGTACAAAAGATAAAAAACACAAAAAAATGAGTTTATTAGAAAATTTAAATTGGCGTTACGCAACAAAAAAAATGAACGGAAATACCGTTCCTCAAGATAAAATAGAATACATCCTCGAAGCGACACGTTTAGCGCCCTCGTCATCTGGATTGCAACCGTACAAAGTGTTTGTAATTACAGATCCTGAAATGAAAGCAAAAATTCAACCGATTGCTTTTGGACAAAGTCAAATTGTAGACTGTTCGCACTTATTTGT
>JALQVX010000189.1 GCA_023263555.1 Crocinitomix sp. | reverse complement strand
AGCCACGACCGGTTCTGGCCGCGAGTCTTATCCGAGTTGTCTGAATTAAATAGCAAGGGCTATTATTCTTTTTCATTTGTGGAGCGCAAATTTAAGAAAAAAATAAGATAGAGTTAGACTTTCTTAAAAAAATATCTGCATTATGTCTAATTCAACTCATTTTCAATAAAGATTGAAGTGGGTAAGCACAAATAAGGGCAACCAAAGCTGCCCTTATCTCACTAAACATCAATTCCTTTCATCATCTTATTCCAATACAAGCGCGGAAGGATATACTTTTTAAGCCACCACAATCGCAAATGTTCTTTGGACGAATCTTTAATGAGCATTTGCTTTAATTTCGGATCAGGTGTAAAATTCGAGTCATAATCAAACTCGGCCAAAACCATTTTTCCATAACCTGTTACGAGTGGGCAAGAAGAATAGCCATTGTATTGTTTTGTGCTCAAACTTTGGCCGGCGGCTAATCTGCTAATGCTATCAACCACAATTGGCACTTGTTTGCGAATCGCTGCACCTGTCTTAGCAGTCGGAAGAGAAGTCGCATCTCCAATTCCAAAAATATTCGGGTGCTTCACTTGTTGCATGGTATGTTTGTCAACATCTAACCAACCTGCTTCATTCGCCAATTCTGAATTACGAATAAGATCAGGAGCCGTCTGTGGCGGAGCTAGATGCATCATATCAAAATGAATTCCATAAAGTCCATTTTCAATATCAACTTTAACATTTTTATTGTTGTAGTTAATGGTATCATCAATTGTCTCTTCAGATTTATCTTGCATCACAACGCACCCACCTGCTTTAGGATCCTTCGTGATTTGATACCAAGCAATGCGCTTGTCGCCATCTACCTTTACTAATTTATGATGAAAACGTAAGTTAATATCTTTGCGACGAACGACTTCCATCAATGTGTTAGCTACTGGTTTTACACCAAAAATAACGCCTCCCGGTGATGCAAATACAACATCCGTTTTCGAACGAACGCCTGACTTTTGGAAATGATCCTCCGCTAAATACATAATTTTCTGAGGAGCGCCGCCGCATTTAATTGGTGTTGCAGCTTGGGTAAACAAAGCCGTTCCACCTTTAAAGTTTTTCAAGACTTCCCACGTAAATTTTGGATTGGTATAATTACTACAAACCACCCCTTTATCAATCGCTTCCGATAATCCTTCAACGAGTGAAGTATCAATTTTAATCCCTGGAGAAAGCACCAAATAATCATAATTAATGGTCTTCCCGCTTCCCGTAATAACGGCATTGTTAGCAGGGTCTAACTTTTCAGCGTATTCTTTAACCCAATTCACACCAGCGGGCATAACCGAAGCCATGGTGCGTTTTGTCTTTTCAAAATCATACGTATCTGCACCAACTAAGGTCCAAGCGGGTTGGTAATAATGAAATTCTGCTGGTTCGAGAATGGTGATTGCGTATTTTCCTTTTTTTAGAAGTTGTGCAGCAGTCATAATACCACCTGTTCCTCCTCCAATGATCAAAATATTTTTCATATCGTTAAATTTATTTGCACAATGTATAAGAAAGAAACTTGATTTTATGTGCGTGTTATCACATAAGCTAATTTATTGGAAATGCGCCAATTGAATCTTACCAATTTATAAATCCACCTTCGAGCTCCAGCACATTGGTAAAACCATTTGCTTCAAATATCTTCAATGCTTTTGAGCTTCGTCCGCCACTTCGGCAATAGATCAACACCGGCCCATTCTTATCCAATGTTTGAATGTCTTGCTCAAAAGTAGCACTGTTAAAATCGATATTAACAGCACCTTCTATGCCACCTCCTGCGAATTCACCCGGTGTGCGCACGTCAACTAATTGTACGTTATCGTGGCTCTCGAGATAGGATTTAAATTCAGCCTTACTGACCCGTTTAATTGTTTTTGGATCTTCCGTCGCAGAAGCACTTGTCTCCGCATTGCCATCCTGAACGTTATTGTTCTGCTGTGCACATCCCACTAAAGAAATGAGAGAAAGAGCGATAATATAGATTGATTTTTTCATTTTTTTGTTTTTGTTAGTTGTTAGTCTTAGAGTTGTTAGTTGTTAGTCTCAGAGTTGATAGTTGATAGTTGTTAATCTTATGTTTTTGAGCGCAGCGATCTTTAATCTCAATAATCATCTATTAAAGCACCGTTTCTTTCAGCACAATATAAACACCCATTACTAAGGTAAACCATCCGAACGATTTTTTTAATTTTTTTCCATCAATAAAGCGACTGAAATAGAGACCTAAAAAGATACCAATCACAGAAAGCGCGGTAAAACTCAATAAGAAAGTCCAATCAATTTCGGCATTACCTAGATCTCCTACAAAACCAATTAGCGATTTAACCGCTATAATTAACAAAGACGTGGCTACAGCCTTTTTCATAGGTAATTTTGCAAGGAGAACGAGCGCGGGGATAATTAAAAATCCTCCACCTGCTCCAACAATTCCGGTTAAAAAACCAACCACAATTCCCTCTAAAAGAATTAGCGGATAATTAAACTTTACAATTTGCTCTTGCTCATCATCACAATCTTTACATCCTTTGATCATAGAATAGGAAGCTGCCAACATGATGATAGCAAAGAAGATCATGATGGCAATGGATTTTGTCACTACAAAGTTACCTGCAGTGAATAGTTGATCAGGAATGGCGGGAAC
Organism: Crocinitomix sp.; assembly: GCA_023263555.1. GTDB lineage: Bacteria > Bacteroidota > Bacteroidia > Flavobacteriales_D > Crocinitomicaceae > Crocinitomix. Next base: position 8,052 of record JALQVX010000189.1, on the reverse strand, counting down.
AACAAATCGACGGGTTAAGAAAACAGCCGTTAAGGCTGGAATCGCAAAAACAATTCCGGTTTTGAAATCGACCATCTTCTTTTGAGCACTTCTAACGGCACCTACCAATGAAGAAGAACCTACTACAAAAAGCGAATAAGCCGTTGCCAAAACTGGTTCAACATGTAAAATATAGACGAGAACGGGCACAGTTAGAATAGATCCACCTCCACCAATGAGACCCAAAACGACCCCAATTCCTAAAGCGCCAATATATCCGATTATCGTTAATGTATCCATTATTTTAATTTTAGACAAAGTTCGACATTCGAAATAGCTTCTTTTGGAACATTTGTTACATAGAGAGCACTTTGAGGAATCAATCTGAAATAAATCATTAATTTGGATGTTTAAAGCAATTCGTAATCAAATTAGGATCAAAAATGGTATTATTTTCATGTGACCACTTAACAAAACAATACCCGAACGGCGCTTTCACACTTTCTGACATTTCAATTCAACTTGAATCCGGAAAAATAACAGGTGTTGTCGGTGAAAACGGGAATGGTAAAACTACCTTATTGCGAATTGTTGCGGGCGAATTAGGCCATGACAGTGGTGAAATTAATTTTTTTGGAGAAAGCGAATCAAGTGAGCTCGATTGGGGAAATATTCGATCAAGAATCGCTTATATTGCTCAACGTATCCCAAAATGGTATGGATTATTGCGCACCAATTTAATTTTCGAGGCAAGTATTCGGGGTTATAAAGGAAAAGCGGCAGACGCGATCGTAGATGATTTAATTTCCAAATTAGGTTTGGCCGAATACGCGGATTTAAAATGGAGTGAAATTTCAACAGGGTATCGCTTGCGGTTTCAATTGGCAAAAATGCTAATTGGCAAGCCCGAATTATTAGTTTTGGATGAACCAATTGCTAACCTTGACATCAATGCGCAAGAAAAATTCTTAGCTGATTTACGCATGCTGGTTTCTGATCCCGAGCGGCGGGTGAGTGTAATCTTGAGTTCACAGCAATTACACGAAATTGAAAATGTTTCGGATGGCGTAATTTTCCTGAAAAAGGGACGAATGATCTATGCCGGAGATGTCGATAAAATTGGAGAAGAACGAGTATGGAATGAATTTGAACTTCAAACCAACCTCAGTCCTGAGCAGTTAAAAGCTTGCCTCAGAGAAAATGAATCCATTACTTACTCAGGAAAAACGGCTCACATTAAAGTTGGGTTGGATTTTTCGGCAGAGCAATTTTTAGAAAAAGTAATAGGCGCCGGTGGAAAGGTGCTTTATTTCCGAAATATCAGTTCTTCCACACGCCGTTTATTTAACGCTTAAAATCAGATCACGTGAATTTTTTAAAAAATATAGATGCTTATTTGTTGAGACACTTTCCATCCGTTTGGATTACGCGTGTTCACATTTTTTTACCGATCGGACTTTCAATCGTCCTCCTGATGTATTTGTTCAATGTGATGGGCGGATGGAATCCAAAAGAGTCACTTCCAGACGGAGAAGGTTTTATCATTTTTATGGTAATACCAGTCCTTATTTATTTGGTGTATTGGTTCATTTTTCAATCGCGCTACAATGTCCTGAAAAGTGGTGGAAAGGTTTCCATACTTCAAGAATATTTGAATTTATTATTATACGCTTCGGTTTTTTTCGTCGCCTATCTGTTTTTGATGGTGATTCCCCTTTCTAATAACCAAAAAATGACTTTTTCAGTTGGTTATGAAGAATTTAAAGAGGACGTGAATAACCTTAATTTAGGCAATGGAATAATGGATGGTTACGAGTCAATTTCTGAAAATTCCAATGGTTCTTACTCCTTCCATGAGTCTAATTTCATCAATTTTTGGGGACCCTATACTGAAGAAGTGAAAGATTTTACGATCGAAGAAAAAGACGTGAATTTATCTCGTCGGGAGGTCCTTATGCGCATTGAAAATTATATCCAAACCTACAATAAATATACGAAGAGTGAAATTAATTCTTCACCCGAAGAAATTTTAAGCGAACGCTTGGATGGTCAAGCGGTATATGGCGGAAGTTATGAGGACGAATATTATTATGACTCGTGGAATACATCTGTCTCCTCTAAAATTAACCGACTTTATGAGGTTCATGTAGGCGGCGGATGGCGATTTGACAGCGATTTATGGTTTTGGAGAATTACAATTGGCATTGTCTTTTGGTTAGCCTTAATGGTATGGATTTTTAAACAAATGAATTTGCGCCATTTTGTTTTTGGTTTAATAGCCATTTGTTTAACACCACTTGTGGTTGGTATTTTGGGCGCCATTTTCTTCATGATGGTACACACCTATGATTCGGGCCAATATGCACTCAATCTTGTGCTTTTTGCCTATGCAGTGGTTGGAGGTTTAATGATTCGAGGCTATCTTTCTGATCGTCTTAATCAAGGCGCATATGTATTGACTATGTTTTTCCATTTTTGGTTAATTTTATTACCTCTATTCCTTTACGCGCGCATTATTGCGGGTCGCAATAGCAGTTACTATTACGTCTCTTCAAGTAAAATCTGGGGCATGGAAGAGGAAGTATTTGTCTATTGGGTAACATTTGCCCTCGGCTTAATCAGCTTGCTTCTTTTTAAACCAATCTATGCGAAGTTTCGTTCGTTGCCAATGAATAAATAGAAGAATGGCTAAGGGATAATTAGCTCATTCTCGATCATTACGGCAGTTATTACAGGAACGAATAAAGTGGCGATTCTGAAAGAAAGTTGAAGATCCTCTGGGAAGGATCCAGCAACACTCCAACGATCAAAGTCATTCGAAAAAGTGGTGCCAGCAGATAAACTTCCTTCACTTAAGATGATATCCCAATCATCAAAATCCTCCGAAAAAGAGGTGCGAACATCTGCATGCCAGCTGCTGTAATTATCATCTATATCCCAATTGTCCCAATCATCCGAAAAGGAGGTGCGCAATTGAATGGAGACTCCATCAGTTGTAAGTCTCCAATTATCCCAATCTTCTGAAAAACTGGTCTCAATATCCCCACTTATACCCGCGTACGAAAATTCCCAATTGTCCCAATCCTCAGTAAACGAAGTACGCACCGATACGGCTGTGCCATTAATATCAAATCGCCAACTATCCCAATCTTCCGTAAATGAGGTGCGCATCTCAACAACCGAAGTCCCGTCAGCTGGATTTATGGGTTGAATGGGGTCAACTTCACAACTCACTATCAGCATCAACCAAAGAAGGGTTAAGGATATTTTCATTGTCTGTCTTTTACTATTATTTGCTCTAAGTATTGACCAACAAATTCAGTGCCCAAAATCTATTTGAACAAAGTAAACTATTAAATCTCAACTTTGTGGGGATCATAAAACTAATAATTAGTTTATTTTTGATCTAATTAAACCTTCTGTTAATATAGAAGTCTAATGTTAACGCATTATTAATTAAACACATCATTTCCCCCGTTGAATAGGTGTAATTTATAAAAAATCGACATGAAAAAACTAGTGAGTCTAATTGTACTTTTTATTTCTGCTTCAACCTCTTTTGGTCAAGGTGTTTATGATATAAATTCCATTACTTTAATTGAAATTAATTTTGTTGAATCGGATTGGGATGCGATTATGGATGCTAATTATGCAGCTGATTTGGACGAACGATTAATCGGCACCTGTTCAATCAATGGTCAATTTTATGACAGCGTTGGCGTAGCCTTTAAGGGTAATAGCACCTATAATGCCACTAGTTTAAAAAATCCATTGAACATTCAATTGGATTATGTCCTGGATCAAAAATATCAAGGATATTCGACCTTTAAATTATCAAATGGAAGCAAAGATCCATCTTTTATTCGTGAGGTTTTCTCGTATGAGGTTGGTCGCAATTATATGGATATGCCTTTGTCTAATTATGCAAAAGTGATCATTAATGGTTCGTACTACGGACTTTTTAGTAGCTCTGAAGCCATTGATGGTGATTACCATGAACGAAGGTTATTTTGTGATGACGACAATACTCGTTTTAAATGCAATCCTGTTTCTGTTTTTGCAGGGGGATCTTCTCTAGAATATTTAGGAGCAGATTCGAGCGATTATTTTGATTATTACGAATTAAAATCAGATTATGGTTGGAATGAAATGGTTGCATTTACTCAAAATTTAGATGTTAATTTGGCAACAATTGAGCAATACTTAGATGTCGATCGTGTGCTTTGGATGCTTGCCTTTAATTCTGTATTGGTAAATTTGGATTCATACACAGGCCCTTTCAAACAAAATTATTACATGATAAAAGACGATAATGATCGTTTTTTACCCATTATTTGGGATTTAAATCAAAGTATTGGCAGTTTCTCCATGATTTCTGGAGGCGGTGGCGGCGGAACAGGATTGACCGACCTCACGGATATGGATATCTTTTTGCGAGATGATGATCCGAGCTTCCCATTGATCTACCAATTATTTTCGGTTCCTCGTTATCGCAAGATGTATTTGGCACATGTTAAAACTATGGTTGAAGAGCAATTTGCAGATGGAACGTACTATGATCGAGCAGAAGAAATACAAGCCATTATAAGTGCTGAAGTGAGCGCCGAGCCAAATGGTTTTTACTCCCCCATTCAATTTACATCAAACCTATACGAAACCGAAGGTGGTGGAGGCCCGGGTCCAGGCGGAGCCGGTATTTATGGCATTTCTGAGGTAATGAATCCGCGCGTCACTTATTTACAAGGTTTACCGGAATGGTCGTATACCGCACCAACAATTTCAGGAATAACAACGAGTCCAGCCCTTATTACAGCATATGTACCAGTTACGATAACAGCTGTCATTTCAGATGCAACCTATGCCTTTCTTGGTTATCGCAATGATCTTCAAGATACTTTTGAAAAAGTCGAGATGTTTGACGACGGTGCCCATGGAGATGGAGCAGCTGGTGATGGGGTATACGGGGTTACCATTCCAACAAGTGCAAAAGACATTCACTATTATATTTATGCTGACAACGCCCTAGCAGGCAAATTCTCTCCTGTTCGGGCTGAGCATGAATATTATCATTTAATCATCCAATCAAATGTAGTAATTAATGAAGTGATGGCCGAAAATTACAATTCGGTAGCCGATCAAGACGGTGAATTTGACGATTGGGTTGAGTTATACAATTTAACAGGTTCAGCGATCGATTTATCCGGTTATTATTTATCCGACCGACCGAATTCCAATCCACTTATGTGGCAAATTCCCAACGGAACTGTTATTCCAGCAAATGGATATTTAATTATTTGGTTAGATGAAGATACCTTGCAAGAGGGATTGCATGCGAATTTTAAAATGTCTTCTTCTGGCGAAAGCATTGTATTATCTGATGCTGGAGGATTCGAACTGAACCGCGTTAAATTACCAGAAACATATGCGGGAACGACCTTTGGAAGATTTGAAAACGGAACGGGTGCCTTTATGCGCATGTTTCCAACCTTTGCCGCCAATAATAGTTATACAGCTTTAACAATTGACGAAGAAGAATCCCTTTCTGATCAGCTCTTAATTTATCCTAATCCAGCCAATGAATGGGTTACCATTTATTTCAGTGGTGAGTCTTCAAAACTGGTCCAAGTTTATGATTTATCAGGACAATTGGTGTTTGAACGACAACTCAACCCGAGCGAGCAAATTTCTGTTAGTGATTGGGAAAGTGGAATCTATATCGTTGTAATTCCAGAAGATGGTTTGATTAAAAAAATGAGTGTGAATTAAAACTACGAATAGATATCCTTTAAGGCATCCGTAAGTTGGTCAAATTTAAAAACATAACCTGCATCCTTTATTTTTTGGTTATCGATTCGACTGCCTTCAAGAATAATAATTGACATTTCACCAAAAAGTAATCGCAATAAAAAAGCTGGAACTTTTGGCGCCCATAACCTCTTACTGAGAACAGCGGCTATTTGTTTGGTAAATCCTTTATTCGTGACATGTTCAGAAGCCACGGCGTTATAAACGCCACTCACATTTTCATCTTGAACGGCCTTGCAATACATCCCGCAAATATCATCCAAGTGCAACCAAGGAATGTATTGATTACCTGAACCTAGTGGAGATCCAATTCCCCATTTAATTGGCGTAGCCATTTTTGAAAGTGCACCTCCTTCTTTACTTAAAACAACACCTGTTCTCAGTGCGACAACACGATCGGTTACCGATTTAAAGCGAGCAGCAGCATTTTCCCAACTGACACTCACTTCGGCAAGAAAATCATGTCCTAGCTCATCCGATTCTTTATAAATAGAAGGCGTAGTTTTAGATCCGTAATAACTAATCCCTGAAGCACTAATAAAACTTTTTAATCGCTTACCTTTTAAACTCTTTAAAATCAAATTCGCTGTATCCACCCTACTCGATAGGATGCGCTTCTTTCTTGCTGTTGTCCACCTTCCATCACCCACATTTTCTCCCGCAAGATGAATAATATGATCAACATGTTCGAGCGCAGCAGGATCAACATAGTTCGACGTAAGATCCCACTTGAAGGTGAGATATTTTTCATTCCCTTTTACCGATCTCGAAAGGTGTCTTACCGAATAACCTATCGCCGTCAATTGATCACTCAATTGCATTCCAATCGTTCCGCTACCTCCTGTTATCAATATTGTCTCCATTTCATTTAGTTTAGTTGGTATTGGTTTGTTATATTTAGGTATTGAGTGCTTCTTTATAAGTATTGATGGCTCTTTCACGGGCCATTTTATGCTCAACAATTGGCGTCAGGTACGTACTTGCGTTGAAACCAGGAATCCACTTTTTGACATATTTCAAATTTGGATCAAATTTCTCCATTTGCAAAGTCGGGTTAAAAACTCTAAAATACGGTGCAGCATCACAACCTGTTCCAGCGGCCCATTGCCAATTTCCATTATTTGAGGCCAAGTCAAAATCCAGCAATTTTTCTGCAAAATACGCTTCTCCCCAGCGCCAATCAATCAATAAATGTTTGATTAAAAAACTCGCTGTAATCATGCGAACTCGATTGTGCATAAAACCTGTTTCATTCAATTGTCGCATCCCTGCATCAACAATTGGATAGCCTGTTTTCCCTTCACACCATTTTGCAAATTCTTCTTCATTATTCCGCCAAACTATTCGATCATATTTTGACTTAAAGGAAGCCGTCATAGCATGTGGAAAATGACCCATAATTTGCGAAAAGAAATCACGCCAAATGATTTCGGAAAGGAACGTTTTGTTTTTCGGAATAGCATAATAAATTAAGCTCCTCACGCTGATGGTTCCAAAACGCAAATGATGTCCAACTAATGTAGTGTGATCTTGTGCCGGATAATCGCGGTGAAGGTCATAATCATCAATTCCGTTTAGGCGATAATCTGGAGCAATTATTGCACTTTTTTCAAATCCAATTTGACTCAAGCTTAGTACCTTAAAATTAGATTTGGCGTAATGTAAACTTAGTTCAGGCTCGGGCTTTGGAACATGAATATTGGTTTTCGCATATTTCTCCAACCATTTGTTTTTATAAGGTGTATAAACCGTATAAGGTTTACCATCATCTTTTAAGACCTCATCCTTCTCGAAAAAAACGTGATCTTTGAAGGTGTGAAATTCAGCACCATTTGACTCAACAATAAATTGAACCGCTTTATCTCTTTCCAAGGCTGACGGTTCATAATCTCGATTCAAATAAACCGCATCTACTTTTTCATCTTCAACTATTTTTTTCCATACTTCCTGAGGTAAACCGTGCTCAACCCTTAAACTAGATCCGAAGGTATTAAGTTCAGCTTGTAATCCCTTTAATTGTGTCCAAATAAAATTTACACGTGCGTCATCTTTTGGCAAATGAGCTAAAATCGTACGATCAAAAATAAACAGGGGCTGCACATTACTGTGTTCTCGCAAAGCAGCAATCAATCCTGTATTATCGTTCAATCTTAAATCTCTTCGAAACCAAAAATATGTTGTCTTATTCATCCTCTACGAACACTTTGTTTTATAACAGTAAAGTACTGCAAAAGTTTTATTAAAAACGAATTTAAAGCGTTCTTTTGT
>JALQVX010000033.1 GCA_023263555.1 Crocinitomix sp. | reverse complement strand
CTTGACACCTGTTTGAGTCAACAAATTTACAACGGTTAAAAAACTTTCTTTTGGCGATTTGCTTTCTTGAAAAAATTCGATCAATTTTCAACCGATTCAAATCTACTACGGTAATTTCGTTACTATTGGGACTGTAGATTTCGAGTAAAATTCGTTCTTCTTCCAATTGATCTTGAAAAAATAAATTTTTCACCTCACCAATAGCCTCATCTGCACACGAAAAACGTATGGATGATAATTCTTCTTCACTATAATATCGGTTGATCTCCACCTTCTAATTTTACCTCCTGGATGAATGACGCATTTGTTAGAGATACAGTTGCCATCAATTGCTAAAAAAATACAATTTAGGAAATTTTAAAGCGACAATATTTGATTTTGAAGCCTTTCGCTGAAAAAATTGTTTCGTAATGTGTTCGAATTGATAAGATATCTCGCGTTTGAGAATCAAGGTCTTCGGGCATTTCGCCGTATAGATCCCACGTCTTCTCTAATAAGCTATAGTGATGAAGTTCAATTTCCTCGAGTGTAGATTCAAACAAAAGATCGCTATCTGTTTTTAGGTGAATAATTCCACCAGGCTTCAAAAATCGTCTATATTTATCGATAAAGACTTTAGAGCTCAGTCTCTTATTGGGTTTATTTGGTTGAGGATCTGAAAACGTTAGCCAAATTTCATCTACTTCATTCTCTCCAAAAAATGTTTCTACAAAATCAATACGCGCTCGAACGAAACCAATATTGTTTAATTTTTCATTTTCTACGACAATTGCCCCTTCATAAATGCGAGCCCCTTTAATGTCAACACCAATGTAATTTTTAGCTGGATATGATTTTCCCAAACCAACCGCATATTCACCCTTACCACACCCTAATTCAACAATTATTGGATTATTATTTTTAAAATAATCACTGTTCCAGCGGCCTTTTAATTCAAAGTCGTCTCGAACCGAGGTTTCCATATCCGGTTCAAAAACGCAGGCCATTGATTTCATTTCAGCAAATCGTCTTAATTTATTTTTAGCCATGTTAGAGCAGGTTATTTCGATTCTGTAATTCTTGCGTTATTTCTTTGATCATATCCATTTTAGGACCTTGCTCCGATTTATTGGATGAAATATAATTTGTTAAGACAATTAGTGGTTCAAAGAGTTGATCTTCAGAAAACTCATCTTCTATATTCTCGATAATTGTAATACATTCTAGCGCATGTAACATTTCACCTTCAGTTGCAGCAGTAACAATTTCGGTAATATATGGACGATAATCGAGACCTGAATTCCAAATAGACGAAAGCAATAATTGTCGTATTTCAAGAAAGCGATTATCCCGCAATGCGCGTGCAATTTCGGCGGGTACCTTTGTTGATTTCGCAGCGTTCAAAAGATCCATAATTTCCTTTTCAACAGGAGTACCTCGTTGACTAGCGAGCACAACAAGTAATGGTTCTATTACCGTTTCATTCCCACAGACCTTTAAAGCTTGAACGGCCTTTACTTGTCGTTTTTCGTCTTTACTTGCCAATTCCGACAAGAGGTCTTTTATTTTTTTTTGCTCGAGTGTTTCCTGTGTAGACATATCAATATATTAGGATGTAAATCAACGACTTTAATTCGTTTGCGGGTACAAAGATACTATTTTGATAGTGAAAGAAAAAATAAGACTCATTCTACTGATGTAAAATGAGTCTTAAAAAGCAAACGTATAAGCCGGGTTCTGTATTCGTCAAAGACGAACTCTTGTCATTTATCTAGCCCAGTCGTTACCGACTGGATCAATCCATCTACCCTCCAAGATCAGCCGAGCAAGCCTCAAGCCTTGGTTTACATGATGTTTCAACGCATAAGGTTTACCCTGCCACTCAAATCGCTTTGAGCGCGGTGAGCTCTTACTTTTTCTCGGTAAACCGAGATTATCCCTCTCGAGGAGGGCTCACCTTTTCACCTTTTCTTGCCCGATCTTTTTGACCCTATTCCTCTATGCTAGCTGAATCAAATACAAGCGATTGAACAAGTAGTATATTTTCTGTGGCACTATCTATCACCTATTTCGACTAGATTCTACGTAGGTGCCTTCCCGTTAGGAAGTATGCTGCTCTTTGTTGCCCGGACTTTCCTCCTCACCTAAAAAGGTGCGGCGACAAGACGGTTTGCTTTACAAAGGTAGGTATAAAATTATGGAGTGTATCACAAGTGATTGTTACTTGACAATTAATTCTTTTGTGGTAAGCCCTTTGGAAGTTTGAATTTGAAGAAAATACATACCTGAGGTCAGTGATGCCACAGAAAGAGAACTTGTCGTTTCATTCCATCCATCAACTACTAACAACTTACCATCAAGACTATATAGTGTGACTGATTCGATAGCTTCAGATGAAATAATTTGCACGCGATCTGAACTTGGATTGGGGTAAACGAATAGGGAAGGTTGCCCCTTATATTCCGATACACTAACATCCCCTAGGAATTTATCTTTGTATTCTACACTCGTAATGGTTTCTGAACCAAAAAAATCTTGGCCAACCACTTGTAAGATTGGAATCTTTTGATCTTTTGCCCACCATGTATAAACGATTTGACTTGGAGTTGGCAATTCGTACCATGTAGGATCACCACCTCCAAAGCTAATACGCAACGAATCTGTAAAATCTAAAAATGAAACTGTGCGTATGACCTCAAATGTTCCATAGGGAGTAATAATGGTACCCCATCCATCAACTTGACTTGTACGCTCTTGATAACGACGTAAAATTCCGTCAAAAGCAGGATTTAAATCTAATTCAAAAAGCGAATTGGAAACCCAATTATCGTCATAGGATAAGGGTAATTCATATTCTACGTCAATGATGTCATTTTTAACAGGCACTTCAAAACCAGCAACTTCTAGTCCTACACCGACTATTTCAACGCGATCACTTTCGATCTTTGTAAAACCAACGGGATTCTCAATTGAGATGCCAATAAAATCCGTTGGCGGAATGGCAAAATTCAAAAGGTGCGTATAATAATCCGCTTGATAATCGGGATCAAACCATCCATTATTAAACACTAATTGGTAGGTCACACTCGCGTCACCTAAATCAAAAAATGTATCAATTCGTTGTGAATTCATGGTAAGACTCTCATAATTCCATGAATAATCAGGTCCAGCGGAAGCAAAATCAAGTCCAAAGTCAAGTGAGACACTAACCATTGCTGTGTCACCTCCATCTGGAAAATCTCCATTATCAACTGTTATTTGGGCATTACCAACCAATGATAGACCGAGCATCCAAAAGAGTAAATTTGATTTCATAACCTTTTATTTAAGGTAAACCTATTAAAAATTTTCCACTCACACCGGTTAGACTTAAAGAATCTGACAAATCCTCCGTATAAAGCTGCGCATTAAATGCAACATCAAAAGCTAATAGTTGCTCATTTGTCGTCTCATCCTCTATTATGGAAATACCATCTACAGCGACTGTATTCCCTTTGTTTGAAATAGCAAAAGCAGAACTGTACCAACGATCTTCTTTTAAATAAGAAATTATAATTCGGCCATAATTATACGTTTCAAATGTTTCTTCAAGACTATAATTCACTTTCATATCCCAAAAATCTTTCCCTCCTTTAAAGCGAACTAAACCACTTTTAGAGGACACATTACCGTTGACATCAAAAACACGGTGCATAATTTCATGAACACCATCTTGTACATTTCCAACATAGTTGGCCTCAGTTCCAACTAACTGATTGTCAATATACCATTCATGTGCAAAAGCAGGGTGCGTCGCATCAAGATAAATCTCAGTTGAATTGCCTTGAACATTATAGTCCGAAAACAATTGTCGATCTTCATAACCATGCTTCACTTGAAATTGAAAAACTTCATTTCCAGAATCGTCTATCTTTGCTTTAATCGTATGTATGCCAAAATGCGGAATTTCATGTTCTCGCACATTGACAAAATAGCCTTTTCCGTTTTGAATTTGGAAGGTATTTATCTGATTACCAACCCCCCCAAAATCAAATAGAACCGTTCCTTTTTCATGAACTAAAAAGGGAACTTCATTCGATTTAAACACTTCAAAAGCACCACCACTGCGGGGCAATTCCTGTCGAATAACTTCAATTTTAAACTTCTCATTATTACGCACTGACTCCATTTCACTATAATAAGAGAGCACGCCGAATTCTTCTGCCACACCATGGTTAATGACAACTGTTTCCTCACCCACATCAAAACGGAGAGAATCTTCATTGATCATTCCATTTAAGGTATAAATCGGTTTATTTCCTTCGGGCAAAATTGGCAAAGGTTCTTTCTTACAAGCAAAAGCAAGCAATAAGAAGAGTAGAGAAAAAAAAGAGTAGTAGTATTTTTTCATTATAGTTTGGTAAATAAAGTACGACGAATTCCAATTGTTAAATTTCGCTCAATATCACGATCAATTGGCGCCATAAAAAAGTCATTTTCTGTTCGATTAAAAAAGCCACTCGTTAAATTAAGTTGCAGTCCCCAATTTCTATTTACTTGATATTCGTAACCTAATGACACTTTAAAATCAAAGGAAGAAATACCTTCTTGTACACCCCAATTATTATTAACTGTTTGGATACCTTTATCGTCATCCATGCGATACGCCATATTGGACTGTACGGCAAATAAACGATCAATACCTACACCGAGTCTAATTTTATGATGTTGATTAAAGCTGTAGTTCGCGAATACAACTGCTGTAGCATAAAACAAATCGAATATTTGAAGATTTCTCCAATACTTTTCGACCTCTCCATTTTCTTTAAAAAGCTTTACTTGATTTTCAATCCCTAGTCCATCACATTGCACATAATTAAAACCGAGCTGACCGCCCCATTCGAGATGACCACGATTCGCTGCGCGACACCCTTTAGATCCTGCATAAACATATTCTATATGAGCGCCGTATCTTTTCGTAAACAAATACGTATTTACTCCATAATTTTGACCGAGCCCTGCAAATCCAACTAATGAAATTTGGTGCAACGGTTTTAACTGAAGTGGTTTCAACTCCACTTTATCCAAATCTCCCAAGTCATATTGACTCCCAGCAGTGGGAATACGCATCACCTTGTTTTTCAACTGCACACTTTCCACATCAATCGTTATTGCAGAGGGAATAATAACCTCCGCATTTTCAAAAATTGGGTTGGCTTCAAACCTTGTCTCTGGTCTATTTTCAATTAATTGCTCTTCAGCTTCGACATTTTGATTAATCGCAACCTCTACTCCTGTTTCTTGCTTCAAAGTTGCAGTTGGTTGAGTAGGTCTATTTTCTTCTTGCAACTCCGCAATAAAAACTGCACCCTGTTCGTCACTAGGTTTAAGATCAAAATCGTTGGGAAGATCATTATTCGAAACCATTGCGTTTACTGTACGACTTTGATCTTGATGCATTTCAGATTTTTCAGTCGTCACATTTGTCTGATCACTCGTGTGGGCAAAAACGACTAGCTGATTGTTATGGCTTTCTTTCAATTCAATTCGGTCAACCTTTGACAACTTAAATTCATAATTAAAATTCAGTCCAGCAAACGAAATAAGCAAAAGCACAATTGCTACACTCGTCCATTTAGTGAAAAAGATTTTCCGATCAGCCTTGTCCAATAGATCCCTTGCTTCATCCCAATACGCATGCTGATATTCATGATGAAGACCTTCTTTTTCCAGTGCCGTATTTGCATCACCCCAAAAAAGCGGACTGTAATTTGCTACAACCCGTTGAGAAGCATCCATAAAAGCTTCATCTAGGATTAGATCTGGTTCGTTTGCTTGTAGTTCATTCCAATAAGATACATCATATGTCGCAATCGAACTAGCTGCTGCATCTCTAAATGCATCATCCACGAAAGCGGCACTTAACCCCTCCGAATCAATACTAAAACTTGGTGTAAACGGACCTTGTTCGGCCGCTTCACGAAAGGCTTGGTCCAAACTTTCATTCTCCAGTTGACTCAATGCTTCATTCCAGAATTCGGTGTGATACGTAGCCTTTAAGCCCTCACCCATCCTTCTAAAACTCTCATCCATATAGTTATCCTCTGCACTCATTCCTTAAGCCCACATTTCTTTATTTTCAGCATTTGAAATCTTGTTCACCATTTCACGTAAAAGCTTACGCGCATTAGACAGATGCCATTTAGAAGTTCCATCCGACATCTCTAACATATCGCCAATCTCCTTATGAGTATAACCGTCAATCACATAGAGATTAAATACGTTTCTAGAAACGTCCGGAAGACGCTTTAACAAACCCATCAGCACATCCATTTCTAACTTTGACCATACGCCGTTTTCGACAGTAGTTACATGAATTTCAAGTTCTCGATCAGTTTCTTTTGAATCCACCAATTGTAAATAATTCTTATTCTTTCTAAATTCATCAATAATCGTATTCATTATAATTCGACGAACCCAGGCTTCAAAAGGTGTTCCTTCTTTTAATTTATCAAGGTTTTTACAGATTTTCACAAAACCAATATTTAGAATTGCGCGTGCATCCTCCTCATTGCGGTGATACCGCATGCAGGTAGGCATTAATTTTACATAACACCATTCATACAATTTTTCTTGCGCGCGTCTGTCATTTAAGCGACAAGCCTCAATTATTTTGTGATCAATCATATACTAACCATTTTGACAAAAACAACCAGCCGAGCTAGAGCTCAGCTGGTTCTGAATAAGTAGTTTGATTCACTTTACCATAATAAACCCCTAACTATGATAAACTTCACAACTTATATAACGGGAATGTTTAAATTAGGGTTGGTAAATCATTCAATTTTTTTATAAATATGCTAAAACTCTACGTAATTAGACACGGAAAAGCTGTAAAATCGACAAAGTCGGGTAAAGATTTTGATCGTGAACTCAACGTAAAAGGGGTTGCACAAATCAATCAAATAGGGGAATCCATGCGACGTTCGGGGCTAAAAATAGATCAAATTCTTGTTTCGAGCGCACAAAGAACCACAGAAACGGCTGAAATTATTGATTTTTACATCCAGACCGCTGCGATTAAGTTTGATGATCAATTATATCTTGCTGAACGTGAAAAGATAGCATCACTCCTTAAAAAACATGGGCAAGGAAAAACCGTTATTCTTGTTGGGCATAACTACGGCCTATCCGATTTTGTAAATTACTATTGTGATCAAAACGTACTCCTCTCAACTGGCATGTTAGCCGAAATAAATTTTAACTTTGACAAATGGGAAGACATAGACCGAAATAGCGGTCAATTGATCACCACAATTAAACCAGAAGTTCATACATTTTGACAAAGGCACCAATAGATAAAATAATACTTGGAATAGATCCTGGAACCTCTATTATGGGTTATGGTATTATCCATGTTCAAAAGCAGGAACTTAAATTGGTGACCTATGGTGTTATACACCTTACTAAAATAGAGCTTCATCCTGATAAGTTGAAACGAATTTTTGATCGAGTCCTTCAATTGATAGATGAGTACCATCCCGACGAAATGGCGATTGAAGCTCCATTTTTTGGTAAAAACGTGCAGTCCATGTTAAAACTAGGAAGAGCGCAGGGCGTAGCCATTGCAGCCGCATTATACCGTAATTTGCCGTTTGAGGAATACACACCTAAAAAAATAAAACAATCAATTACAGGAAGTGGAAATGCATCAAAGGAACAAGTAGCCGCTATGTTAATGCGTTTGTTCAAACTAAAAGAACTGCCCAAACATTTGGATGCCACGGATGGTTTAGCCGCTGCATTATGTCATCATTTTCAGGGCGGAATTGGTGAACATAACAAGTCAAAATCAGGATCTTGGAAGGCATTTATCTCTGAAAACCCGAAACGCATTGGATCAAAATAAAACAGCGTATTTAACTTTGGTACATGAATTGCATAACTTGAAAGAAATCCTATTTGATTACCAAACGAAAGGATAAAATTTTAAGTATTTTAATTATCTTCGAAAAAAATTAGAAAAATGAAAAAAATCTTATTCGCCTTGACAGCCAGTCTGTTTCTACTTGGAGTGCAAGCGCAGATTGTAGCAGAATTTGAAGGCGGTTATCTTTCAGAAAATACGGCATCAAATAAAATAGACATTCAAGAAGTTGGACGATCAATTCACGTTGCAACCGTGGAAGAGGGCCGTGTCGTTGTGCGCCGATTTTATCGCGGCGCTTGGAGTGAATTTGACGAGACGCCTATCCGAGGCATTAACAAACTCGAATCGTTAAAATTATTTGCTTACAAAGCAGTGCCATATGTATTTTGTCATTATGATGGAAAAATGTCGGTCATTAGAGCGATAGGTGATAAATGGGAATTTGTCGGCGACAAACAATTTGGTGACGGAAGTATCATGAATCCAGAATTTGACGTAATTGGAGAAGAGCCCTACATAGTTTACAAAGATGAAGATTATGAAATGATCCGTATGATTTCTCTTCTTGACAACTCTTGGTATGACGTAGATTTACTTCCTTCTAAAGGAATTAAGTCGTACAAGCTTGCATCTAATGTAAGGGGTGATCTTTTTATGGCTGTTTTAGATGGAGAGGGAATTATGTTTAGAGAAGTTGAGCAATTGATAGAAAATGTAAGTGAATGGCCTGAATTGACAAAAAAGGTAAAACTTGTTGGGACAGAACGAATTGACGATTTTGAGTTCATTGAAAACAAGGCATACCTCACCTATTCAACAAATTTGGGACCTGTAATTATGTCCTTAGAAGATCTTTCTAAAAAGTGGGAAACAGTGGCGAAGGCCGAAACGACAATTGTGATGGGTAAAGCAAATTACAATTTAAACATTTCTGAATATTATTTTTATACTTCACTAAGTACAGCAGGCATTCCGCAATACCTAAAAAACAATAAAAAAGGAGTTTGGGGAGATGTAACAGATTTGTCGACAAAAAAAGCGACCGTTGTTGCTTCTTGTGAATATCGTAATATTATTTACGTAGCTTATGTTGAAAGTGCAACGTCAAAAGTCATGATCAAGACCATTGAAAAAGGAGAAGAAGAAGAGACGGAGACGGAAAAGTCTAAATAGCTAAAACTAATTCTATAAAAAAGCTCGATTCTCAATAGAATCGAGCTTTTTTTGTTCTTACTGAATTCGACTTGCTCCTTCCTAAACAATTCAAGTTAGGACTGCTTAAAATGTAGTATCTTCATTTAAAAAATTTCGGCATTGAAAAATTGCATTCTATTTTTCTTTTTACTCGTCACAACACAGCTGCATGCACAAACACCGGCTTACTTTATGCTTGGTGAAAGTGAGCTTGACGGACTACATATATACGGCATTCATCAAGACGAATCACTCAACTATTGGATCGTAACGGATAATGGTTTATTCAAATATGATGGTTATGAATTCAAAAACATACCCTATAACGAAATGATATCACCTTCATAATTCGGCATCATTTCAGATCATCATGGGAATATATACTGTAATAATTTAAGCGGTCAAATGTTTAAAATCACAAACGATACTTGCTCCTTGTTCTACCAAATACCCGATTCATTACTAAGTTCCATTATAGAGGTTTCTGTTGACAAATACGATCGCTTTTTTATTAGTTCAACTGTTCTTTTCGAGCTTCTCCCTGATAAATCGATAAGGGTATTGGATAAATTTGACTTAAATAGAGCCTTATTTTATAAAGATGCGGATGAAATTATAAATGGTTTCGGTATTCAAAAATCGGGCTCTATTGAGGGGTTTAGAATTACTGAAGATGGATATGAAGCTTTTCCATACTTCGTTAATCAGATTAGCCCTTCACCAATTGAAAAAATAAGTGTTTTCATGGATGGAGATCGGACCTTTCTTTTTGAAGGTTTAACAGGGAAGATTTATCAAGTAGAAGGACGTGAGATCAATGAAATTTCGCAATTAACCTTAAACAATAATCGATCTACTATCTATTCCATCATGGGTGAATTCTGGATTCCCAATATCACGTTGGGACTGAATCAGATCAACGACATTCATTTTCCAAATAAGCAGCAAACTGCCATTTTTGATCATTTTAAAATTTCAGCCTATTGTATTGACAATGAAAACAATATTTTATTTGGCACCTTCAAGGATGGGATTATAGTTGTTCCCAAATCTCAGATATCTTCTGTTGATTTAGGAGAACTGAATACAAAAATAAACCTAATAAGCCTTGGTGCAAACGACGAAATACTTTTTGCGACTCATGACGGACAATTTGGAAAAATTGACAGTGAAGGAAGACTCCTTGAAAATTACGGACAACTTCACACTTCAACGATCGAATTTCTTGAATATTTAAAGTATCACGACAAATTCATACTCGGCGGATTGACCACATCTATCATAGATGCTCGATCGAATGAAATCAGTAATCCAAAAATGGGGGCAATGAAAAACCTAGTTACCGTGCGACATGGGCAATACATCATAACCACCAATATTGAGACTTACATCTACAATCCAAATGACACCGTTTACGATCCATTTAAGAAAACGAGAGATATCGTCTCAAGAACAGCTCATCATAGGATTTTTTCAGGCCGTAGTTACACTGCCGCATTTGATTCAATTCATTCCAATATTTATGTAGGCACCTCTATTGGTTTAAAGCTGATTGACTCAACGGGAACATATTCATTAAAATTCAAAACCTACGACATTCTATGTCGTGATATCATGTATTGTAAAGGTAGAATTTATGTTGCCAGTGATAAAAACGGGGTGTTAATCTATGAAAACGGGATACTAATTGAAAATTGGACAATTGAGAATCGATTGGTTTCAAACAATACGCGCAAACTTTTGTATAATCAGGATTACATATTTATCAACACGGACAAAGGCATACAAATTGTAGATTATTCAGGAAACACCTTCTATTTTCTCAATAAGTCAGAAGGCCTGTTCACGAACCATGTGATCGATATGGTCGTTATTAATGACCAATTAATTGTCTTGAATCAAACGGGAGTACAGAAAATCGATTTAAAGGTTTTACAAACAAACGAATTTGTGCCAAATATAAGGTTCAACTCACTTAAAATGAATGGAAAACCGATAGCAGACGTATTCTCGATTGGTAATTACGATTATAATGAGAACAAGTTCGAAGCCGATTTCGGATCGATCAGTTTAAAAAATGATGCAGAAAACGCCTACATCTATATTAGCAAATTTGCCATGCTAGTTCGAACGACACTTACGCATTCGGATAAAGATTTTATTGATTTTACGGACGAGGTTAAATCCTTGACGCTATACTTAACGTTAGAAAAATTGCGTTTTAAATCAGCGTTTGAATTCAGTATTTCAGCACCAGAAGATATCGAAGTACAAATTCCTCCAATGCTGATTCAACCTTTCATTGAGAATTCACTTGTACACGGTTTACTTCATAAAAGTGGTCAAAAAAACTGAGCATTACTTTCGAGTTAGGAGATGTAATTATCTGTAAAATTACAGATAATGGTATTGGCAGAAAAGAAGCAAAACTGATCCAAGAGCGTCAATTCTCTAATCACGAATCACTTATCGACAATTTACGCCAAAAAGAACTAAAGCGATTGGTCATCCCAGACAATGGCAATCAAAAAGTAATCGAAATTCTATCCATTATTGCCATAGAAGCGAGTGAGTCCTATAGTGTCATTCACACGATTAATCATCATTTCTTGGTGAGTAAAAATTTAAAACATTTTGAACTTTTGCTCGCGGATAATAAAAATTTCTTTCGCTCGCACAAATCATGGATCATTAACATGTCCAACATCACTTCGTATTCTAAAAGTAAATTAGAGCTTAGTATTGACGGCCGTATTCAAGCCAAACTTTTCGAAATTTAAAAAACAAGAATTCGAAATGCTTTTAAGAAAGGTTTAAGCAGAGGCGATTTGTGCTGCAATAGCACTTAATTCTTCGGTGTTTAAACTCATTTTAGGACCCGAAAAATTCATATCTGCCATTTTACTAATCGGAACCAAGTGGATGTGTGCATGTGGCACCTCTAGACCAATAACAGTTACTCCAATGCGGTTGCACGGTATAACACGTTTAATTTTATGAGCGACTTCTTTAGCGAAAGTCATCATTTCCATTAACAGGTCATCCTCTATATCAAAAATATAATCAACCTCTTTTTTAGGTATAATAAGAGTATGCCCTTTTTGAAGTGGTGAGATATCGAGGAAGGCCAAGAATTTATCAGATTCCGCAACCTTATGTGAAGGGATACTTCCTTCAATTATTTTTGTGAATAGTGTTGCCATTAGCGCGTTATTCCAAGAATTTCAAATTTCATAATTCCATTTGGAACTTGAATATCTGCAACATCACCAACCGATTTACCTAAAAGTCCTCTTCCAATGGGAGAATCGACAGAAATTTTCTTTTCCTTCAAGTCAGCTTCATTCTCCGCCACGAGCCTATATGTCAATTCCATATTATTGGTGAGATTCTTAATCGTCACATTACTCAATATCAAGACCTTTGAAACGTCCAAATTTGAATCGTCAAGGATTCTCGCATTGGATAGGATTTGTTCTAATTTACTAATCTTGGCTTCCAGTAAACCTTGTGCTTCTTTTGCTGCATCATACTCTGCATTTTCAGATAGATCACCTTTATCTCTTGCCTCTGCAATTTGTTCAGAAATACTTGGTCGTTCGACTGTTTTAAGATGACGTATTTCACTCTTCAACTTATCCAATCCTTCTTGTGTATAATAATTTATGTTTGACATAATAGCTTTTTTAAACGTAACAAGAGAGCCCGACATAGACTCTCTTGAGAAACAAATATAAGAGATAAATTTGATATATCCTACTTCGAAAGTCCCTTGAATAGCTTTAATAGGACCAAAAAAAAGGCTGAACATTTACATTCAGCCTTTTTTACAAATAATATTTAAGAAAATTAAATTTCTATTGATAATCCGATTGAGTGAACACCATTAAATAAACGCGTTTGACGGTATGCATACTGAATACCTAGCATACTCTTGCTTTTACCTACAATCGCATCCACAGATACGCCAGCGCTTGCTCCGCTCAATGCAGTAACTCTAGATTGGTATCCAAACTCAGCATTAAACAATCCTGCCTCGTATACATAACCAGCCATTAGGTTAAAACGCGCCTTATCTAATTCCATCCCATAATTCAATCCTAATCTAAATTGATCATTAGAAAATGAGTTTGCAGAGAAACCTAGGGCCAACGTCAACTTATTTGTCTCCGTAAAATTGAAATCATATGAACCTCCAATTGCTAGCAAAGAAGGCATTTCAAAAGTAGCTGATCGCTGTTCAAGCGTTGCTTGATCACCTGATTCAGGATACAAAACCGAAATAGAAAGACCATCACCTTGGAAACTCATTGTTGGCCCGATATTTTTCAATGTAATACCAAACTTTATTTGATCTTCTTCTCCAGTGACATAACGAATACCTGCATCAATTGCGACACCTGTTCCTCGCAAGTTAGAGATAGACTCAGAAATCACTTTAAAGTTTATCCCACCATAGATCGAATTTGAGAATTCACGCGCATACCCAACATTAAAGTTTGAATACGTCGGTGAAAAAGTCCCAATTCCCCCTTCAGGTAGATCAACCGTAGTAATTTGGATATCACCAAAAGTCATAGCCATTACCGAAACCGAAATCACACTACTCTCAGAGACACGTTGTGCTAAACCTGCAGAGTTTATGTTAATTCCCGCTCCACCTAACCAATTCGTACGGTCAAATCGAATTTGCGTTTTTTCAACAAAGGCAAGACCTGCTATGTTGGTGAAGATAGCGTCCAATCCGTTTGCACATGATATCCCCGCATCACCCCATGCAGCACTTCTTGCCCATGGGTTGATTAATAATTCAGTAGCACCTGCAGAACCAACACGGTCACCATTTCCAGCGAAAGCCATTCCGCTTAATCCCATGGTTAATCCTGTTAATAGGGCACCTTTCATTAATTTATTTATTTTCATCTCGAATGAATTTCAAATTAATACTAACGTTTCTTACAAGTTGTCTAGATCTGGTTGTCTTAACACACCATACCATTTTAAGATCTTCTCGTATTCTTGCATAGCTCCGTTCTCATCAGGTATTTCGATCAAAACATGGATCAAATACATACCACCAGCGATTGGAATACCTGCGTAATTTTTCAAATCCCAATCCAACGAAGTCAATGGATCATCCTTAATAAACGATCGTACCAAGGCTCCTTGCATATTAAAGATTGTAATCTCACATCTTTCTGGAAGATTCGTAATTTTCACACGATTATCTCGTTTTCCAGTTTCGTACTCGCTATATGCATAGTAAGGGTTTGGAACCACATTGATATTATCTATCACCGATATTAGACGATCTCCATCTGCAATAATTGAAGGATTGTCAAAGCTGAATTGGTATAATGGGAAACCTTCGTTCTCACCATCTACTTCGCGCTCATCATAAGGAATCTTGATACGTGCACTGATTTTCACCTCCGTTGTAAGCAATTCTTGATCTTTTGCTAACATAGGCTCCATCACCCACATACACTTTTTCCAAGCATTACGGTAGTTAGTTCTTCGCGTTGAAACTGAAGGGACATAATCGAGTAGATTACGTAAATCTTTTCCCCTATCATAAGTATCCTCACCGAATACATATACAAAGTGCATACCACCAAACAAAGGAACACCAGAATTATCAGCAAATCGAGAAGTTGGATTCCAGATCATATCTGCACCATTCTCTCCTAATAACCAAGAGTTTTCAGAAAAAGCCATATTTAAACGTTGACCTGTATTTACATCAATTGCATATCCAGGGAACCAGCCCATTCCAGTTTCACTAATCGCTCCACCTTCACCTGCATTATAACCAGGATCTCCAAGACTTAAACCTTGTTTGTCAACAGAAAGATCTGAGCGTGGGGTAATGATTTCATCACCATGCTCTGTTTGAACTTTGTTATCGTTAATTTCAAGAACAACACAATTCGTCCAAAGATCTTTATTATCGGTTAGAATGATATCAATATCATGAATATCTTTCATTGAAATTGAATTCTGAACTGAGGTAGCTCCATCAAACCATGATTGATTAGATTCATACCAAGGAGATGACGTAAGTTCACCTGGGAACCCAAATGGATTTCCATAAGGTCCTTTTCCGACGAATTTAAAAGGAGCGATACCACCATCTAGTAATTGCTCGTAATATTGGTTTTCAGCATCCAACCCGAAATCATCATAATGACATGGCTGATAGATCCAATTTTCAGCTATACAATCAGGATTAGGATCAGTCGCGTGATTATTCGCTTCTTCGCTATTCCCTACGCGAATCCAGTTCGTTGGATAAAACAAGTCGTTATCTTCAACAAAACTTAACCATCTAAGAGATGAATCAGCAAATGTTATTGTAGCGCCAATAGGCTCCGTATATGAACTTACGCCACCACCTACATAGTACTGTTGGTTAACCTGAACTGAAAGACCCCAATCTGTGATAAGTTCTTCTCTAACAACTTCAATTGCTTTATCTGCCCATACAGTGTCTCTGATGGTTACACCACCTTCGCTGTAAGCACGTTCCAACCACCAAATGTCTTTATTGATTGAAGAAGAATCATTACCAAATCCAAGTGTATAATCACCACCTTTTAGGTTTAGTGGATCAATTACTTTCACATCAATTGGACCCGCTCCAACAGCATAAGTTGGGTGTTTTACCGAACCGTTAGCTAAGATCTGTGTAACCGTTTCGTTATTCAATTCTAAGAAATTAGCACCATTTCCACGTCCTTCAATCTGCGTGATTTCTGGTTGGAAACCGTAAGAAGTAGTGAAAATTCGACCATCTGCTTCCGGAGAAGGATCATGAGGTATTCCAATTACAGATTCGATACCACTACCATCAGCTGATTGACGCGATCTTAAATAAGGTCTCTTTTGACCGTCAAGAAGCGTTGGATCATTTGGATCGTATTCTTTGTATTGGTTATAAGCATAAGAAACTGCTAAATAATAGTATTTCTTATGGTTCACCAAGGCTCTGTTTCCAGAAGCAAATAAATCTTCTGTCACTCTAAATGAACGTCTCAACCCTTGATCTAAATCAAATTCACCAGCAGGTTCAACCATTACGGCAGGAATTGAAATATCCAATTCTTCATCATACGTATAGTTCACCAATTTACCGATACCATTCTGAAGGTCAGTTTGAGCCACAAGACGCGCTTTTTCTAAATCTCCAATATCTGTAATTGAAGCTAAATCATCAACCATTTGATAGATTTGGAAACCTTCAAATAAGAATAAGTTATCATAAACGATACCTAAAGCCAATAAACTATCTGGTGTAATAATGTTGATATTATCTTCCTCAAAATAATTTTCTAAGTCATTTCCTGGAGGATCATTTAGGTAAAGAATTAATTCATTCTCCATTTCTTGAATCGTCAATACAGGAGCCACTGGTGGTTCAACCAATTGGAAACAGTTGTCAAATAACGCTTGTGCTTTAGTATCAGCTGTTTTTAAAGCTCTAATTGGAGCTTCCAAATCTGACTCACTACTTTGACCAATTACAACACCCACTGTAATGTTATTTACGGCTCCAGGTCGAAGGATAAATGGACCAGCAGACTGCAAGAAACGTCTATCACCTTTTGCATTACCTGCCGAAATTTCAGACCAAGGATCTGCTGAAGGAAGTGGAGTTGGATACGTTCCCCAACTTAATGGATCCGAATCATCTGGATACATAAATTTAGTTGGAATACCAGCAACACTTCTTCCTTGCCCACCAAATGTCATGTTAGTACCGTTCTTCCAGATACCTCTTAGGTAGTTGTAATAATCGGCAGCAGAACTAGGATCACCATAAGGAGACGCATCACGCTCATGGAATACAAAACGTTGCATACCAAAACGCTCATTATCTACTTTACCATCACCATATCCGATACCTAAACCTGGGTACGGAATACCATTTCTTGCAAACACTTCTGGCAATAATACTGCAGGGCCAGATTCATCAGCAAGAGGCTTATAAAGAGGATTATCTTCTCCGTCATTATCCAAATATGGACCTTCGAAGAAATCGACACCAACAGCTGGTGGATTAGAACCATAACCTGGTTGATTTCCTCCACCTTCATCTAATAAATCCCCATTATAACAATATCCTAAACCACGAGCTACGTCACAACCTACGTAATCATCATCATTCAAACCATATCCTATATCCGCATCTACCCATTGACCGAAATATGTTTCATACAACGTTTGCGTTCCACGGTTAATTAACTCATAATTATAAAACGTCATGTCATTGATTTCATCATCCGTAGCAAAAGCGAATGCTTGTGCACGAACTTCCATTCCGATTGGATCTCCACCAGTTTCTGTGTGAATATTTCCTTTATCGTTGAAAACCCACCAATGCGTTTCATCACCAAACAACGTTACACGTCTGTCATCTCTACAACTTACGTCTTCTTCAATATCATACCAAGGATAATCACCATCTAAAATCGGATCATAAATTCCGTTTGGTGATTCTCCTTCTTTAGCATTATCATAAAATGGGGCTAAGTAAAAATCTTGTCCGAGAGACTCATCACCATGCGCAGGCCAGTTACGGATTTTATCAAGAATGATTTCACTTGGACGTTCAACATCACCGCATTCACTGGGATCAGTTACACCATTTTCACAATTCCACCATGTAATGAACTGAACAACTTCATTTTTACGAATACTAAAAAACTTATCATATTTAGAACATTCAGCCGGTGTAATTTCGGCAGCTCCATAATCTCTATAAAGATTCGCATCTGCATCCTGTACTTGAAAAGGATCATAATTTCCCGTACCCGGAATCAAATCACCAAGTGGACCAGGCCAAAAGTCATTTCCTTGACGGAACATGTGCGCTGCCAATTTTAACTGACCATTAATATCTTCACCACCCATCCATAGAGCACCTGAATAAATCACGTGGTTCCTACTATCAATAGGATACTCATAAGATGAGCGACTATTTGCACGATCTTGCCATAATGACCCTCCCGTCTCAACTAGTGCACGAATATTATTGAATTCCATGAAAATTCTCTCATTCGAGGGTGCACAACCAGCCGCTCTCGATTCAGAATCCGAGTGTACCCCTGGACCATAATGTCCTACCAGCTTGTAAGCATACATGCTATTCGCAAGCCCCAACACAAAAACACTTAATAATAACTTCTTCATAATTTCTTTCTTAAACTTTCGAATTAATAAAAATTAAAAGTCAAATTTCACACCTAATCGAATTGTTCTAGGAATACCGTAGTTAAACGGATTCTGAACCTTCATTGTATAATAATCTCTAAACGATTGCTCATCCAATTGATTTTGGATTGAAGCTTGGAATTGAGATGCCGCCAAGTATCCGTCATCATCAGGGTTACCCGTAGCTCTATACACATTAAGAACATTGATAATATTGAAAATGTTCGTCACACGCACATAAACATTCAAGTACGCTGATTTCTTTTTATTTTCATCATCACCAAATTCCAACATAAAGTTTCTGTCCAACTGAAGATCTACACGGTACTGCCAAGGCTTTCTTGAACCATTCAATGATCCGTCCAATTGCGAGCTACCGCCAGCTAAAAGTGCTTCACCAGCAGCTTGTTTATATCCTGAATAAGGCGTGCCTGAACCAATTTGAGTTACAATGTTCAAACCTGTATTTTCTAGCGCACCAAAGTCACCAATCATAGGTCCGTTATAATCTTTTCCACTACCATATCGATAATCAAACACAATGTTAATACCATGACGTTGATCATAATTATAAGGGAAGATCGTTCTTAAATTCGGTTCACCTGAATTTACCAAAGTTAAGGCAGAGTTAGCATCCGAACCTGTACCATTCGCAAATTGCAATGTATATGAAGCGGTCATACGAATATTCTTAGTTCTTCTTAGATCGTAAGAAACCGTCAAACCTTTCACCGTACCAAAATCTCTGTTTCCGTATGTTCTATATGTATTCGGATAAGCTGAGAATACATTGATCAACTGAACCTGATCTCTTTGCTCTTTGTAGAACGCTGAAATTTTCAAGGATGACGTTTTACTCAATACTTGTTGGAAACCTAATTCATAGTCAATCGTTCTTTCCGGTCTTAGATTCGGGTTATTAATAATTACGTTTCTTGTTTGTAAGAATTGGTAATCAATAGGATCAAATCTATTTCCAGTAGTTGGACGTTTTGTCAAGATATCATAATGAGCAAAGAATGACGCCTCATCAGAAATCGGGAACGAAAAAGCAACACGAGGCATAACATTCACTTGTGGCTTATAATCTTCAAAAGATTCTGCCGTAGGAACAGTTAATGTCGGATCATCTAACCAAGGAGCAATACCTTTACTTCCCTCTAACAATAGTGGGTCAGAAACCTCAACTCCGCTAGCATCATACCATGTATCACCATTTCTATATCCATTTATTGCAGTTGGATTATCAACATCATTTACGTAAACAACATAATCGTCTCCAATATTTTGTGGGTGTACGATTTCATTTCCATTATCAAAAGCAGAAACTTCTTTCGCTGTTTTCGCAGTATACAATAAATAAGGATCTTTCAGAACGGGTTGATTCGCATCAAAAACATCTACACGCAGACCAACATTGAAGATAATGTCATCAAATGCAAATTTATCCATAATATATCCTGACATATAAATAGGTTGGAAAGCACCAATTGTACGTGCGAAGTTTCCATCTGAATTAAATTCAGTAAAATATTTATTGATATCGGTATTTCCTCTCACTTTCTCTCCAGTGTGATCGTATCCAAACCACGTGAAGTATGTATTACCAGAATTCAATAATTCATCTGGACTAAACATGTCTAATGAGAAAAAGTCTGGATCCAACGCATCAATATCGACAAAGTCAGTACCATCAGGGTCTAAACCTAATTTTTTACGCACATTATAATCAAAGAAATATTGTGCATCATTACCTTCTTGACCTTGGAATTCACCTTCAGATGCATTTAATCTTGAATACGTGATTCTCGGGTATGTTCCATAATAATCAAATGTCGACTTGCTTTTATCCAACTCTTGAATATGACTGTTCATATACTGTCTTGCAACCGTCCAAATTCCTAGAGGAGATCCACCAAAGTTTCTGTCCCATCTTTGCTCATACTCGAAACCTAATGAAATCGCATGATCGTTTAGGTTGATCGTACCCGAACCTGTAATACGGAATTGATCAGCCTGACTGTAACCATAGAAATTAAAAGGTGTACCGAGGTTATTCCAAATTCCATAAATACTTTGCGGAACGTCACCATTTCTTAATCCATTCCCTTGTTCAATTTGGAACAAGTTTTCGTAATTATCAACAGGGTTTCCTGCGTAGATATCAAAATATTGACTTGTGATGGCTGCGAAAGCCGCATTATTTGCAGATGGCGTAAATTGTACGAGCGTATCTTTAAAACCATTGTGAATTAAACTATCCTGAGCCTGGTTGAATTCGTATGTTATTTCTCTGAACGTTTCAAATTTACCAACATGACCATAATTAAAGATACGATCTTGATGCGTTGCATCCCATGTTCTGCCATGACTTTGAGAGTAATCAACCATTAATGAATAAAATGCACTCTTAATTTTCGACGTCGATCCTTCTTGATTATTATTAAATCGTTGCGTAAAACGCCCGTATACTCTCCAATCATAAGAAGTATTTTGACCAAAATTTTCAAAGTTGAATAGTGAATTTGCATAACTATACCCTGCACCATTTGAATAAGCCATGTTACCTCCAAAAGTCAAGTTAATGTTACTCCCAGCATTCACATCAATTTTACCAGCAGCAGAAAACGACTGATTTCTTGCATTCATTCTCCAAGGAACTTGCTCAAAATCAGACAAAGCTGGATCGTCAGAATATCTTAAGAAATCTGTATTGTAGAACGCTCCTCCACCTTCTTGCCCTGACGGACGAAGTGGTCCCATAACAGAAGGATCTAACAAAGCATCTCTTACTTCCTTTTTAACACGGTACGCTCCGCCGTTAGCCAATGGACGACCATCTAACTGATCCGTATAGTTGGCAGAAATAAAGAACCCTAAAATTGGCTTACCTGAAGGTTTACCAGTCGAATCCTTTTTCATTAATAGCGGACCAGAAATCATTCCCTCTAATAGGTTGTAAGCATATTTATCCAACCCAATTACTCTTCCGTCATAACCAATTGGATCTGCACCGTTAAAGTAGAAACCAGACGTTACACCTTCGAAAGACCCGAAATATTTGGCAGATGGACCTCTTGTTGTAATTGAGATAATACCCCCAGTTAAATCTCCGTAGTTAGCAGGAACACCCCCAGTAATTACAGATACCTCCTGAATTGCTGATTTCGGCAATGAAGAAGAACCACGCACCTTGATACCATCAATATAATAGTAACTATCTTCAGAACGAGTTCCACGAATGCTCAACCCATCCGAACCTTCGGCATTATATACACCACCAACAGTAGCGGCAATACCCGTTGCTGAACGCGTAGGCATCTTCGAGATATCATCCCGCGTAACAGTTGCTCCGGAAGCCCCTCCATCTTTATCGATAAGTGGAACCTCGTAATACGTTACTTCAACAACATCTAACATCTCGTCAGACGTGGACAACTCTAACGGTAGTGTTGTCAATTTATCAGAGTTAACTACAACTCCTTCTTTACGAATGGATGTGTACCCAACAAATCTAACTTCGATAGCATATTCACCTGGAGCTAACGAACTAATTAGATATTTTCCATCAAAATCTGTTGCTGCAAATCCTCTTTGCTGACCTCCTTGGAAAGCAACTACCTTTACAAAGGGGAGTGGTTCGCCTGTAGATTTATCAACTACGGAACCTTTTATCGAACCGGTACCGGTTTGTGAAAATCCGAAACTCCCTGAAAGCAAGAGAATTGCAAACAATAATTTTAGTTTTTTAAGCATAAGTAAGCGTATTTGTTAAAAAATCTTAAAATACAATAGATC
>JALQVX010000030.1 GCA_023263555.1 Crocinitomix sp. | reverse complement strand
CTTCTTACGGACAAAACTTATTGCAACACTCGCGTGAGGTATCTAACCTTTGTGCCATCATGGCAGCTGAATTAGGTCTTAATGTTAAGATTGCCAAACGAGCAGGACTCTTGCACGATATTGGAAAGGTTTCGGAAGATGAACCAGAATTACCGCATGCAATCCTGGGGATGAAATTAGCTGAGAAACACGGCGAAAAACCTGATGTTTGTAATGCGATTGGCGCTCACCATGATGAGATCGAAATGACGTCATTAATTTCGCCAATTGTACAGGTTTGTGATGCTGTTTCTGGTGCGCGTCCTGGTGCTCGTCGTGAAATTGCTGAATCATATATTAAACGAATCAAGGAATTAGAAACGGTAGCGCTTGGATTTGATGGTGTAATTAAGTCTTATGCTATACAGGCCGGAAGAGAGTTACGTGTGATGGTAGAAAGCGAAAAAGTAAACGACCAACGTGCGGATGAATTGTCTTTCGTGATTTCTCAAAAAATCCAAAATGAAATGACGTATCCCGGACAAGTTAAAGTAACTGTTATTCGAGAAAGCAGAGCAGTGCATTATGCAAAGTAGGCATTCACTCAGGTCAATAAAATAAATCAAAAACGGTCTTTCCTTTAAAGTTAGACCGTTTTTTAGTTTGAATCCATTAATTTCGCAAGACAAGAATCGGCGACAATGAATAAAGACAAGAAAAAAGTACTCATCCTTGCACCTCATACTGATGATGGTGAATTTGGTTGCGGCGGCACAATTAATAAGTTAATTGGCGAAGGTCATGAAGTGTATTACGTTGCTTTTTCCCCTTGTAAACAGTCGGTATTGTCTAAATATCCTTCCGATATTTTAGTAACAGAAGTTAAAGCCGCGGTGAATGTTCTGGGTGTTAAGCCTGAAAATTTGATCTTATTGGATTATGAGGTCAGAACGTTTAATTATCGTCGTCAAGACATTCTAGATGATATTATCAGGTTGCGTGCAGATATTCAACCGGACATGGTATTCATTCCTGCCCTAACGGACATGCACCAAGATCATAAAACAGTTGCTGAAGAGGCCGTAAGAGCGTTTAAATTTACAACGATTTTGTCCTACGAAATGCCGTGGAATAATATTTCATTTCAAACTTCTTGTTTCTTTAAATTAAGTGATGAAAATCTAGATGCAAAAGTACGGGCCTTGGCGAAATATGAATCGCAATCACATAGGCCTTATGCGAACGGACATTTTATAGAATCATTGGCCACCGTGCGCGGTGTGCAAATCAATACGAAATACGCAGAAACCTTCGAAGTGATTCGTTGGATTAATTAATTTCTTCTTTAATCATTTTAGTTTGGAGCCAAAAGTTAGCATCATTATTCCTTGTCGCAATGAAGAACGCTATATCGTAAAAAATATAGAGTCGATTTTGGCACAAGATTATTTGGGAGAGCTTGAGGTAATTGTGGTGGATGGAATGAGCACCGATAAAACCCGTGAATTTGTATTAAGTTTTGATGATAGTCGGGTTAAACTGGTGGACAATGAAGCTCAATTTACACCGCATGCCCTAAATTTAGGCGTCAAAAATGCGACGGGTGAAATTTTTATCATTCTCGGTGGTCACGCTTTTCTAACGGAGGGTTTTGTGCGTAGAAATGTTAAAATTCTAAAGCATGATAGCTCAATCGGTTGTGCGGGTGGTCAAATCCTCAATATTCATGAAAATGAAGCGAGTGAACTGATTTCGAAAGCAATGACTTCTCCATTTGGTGTGGGAAATGCCACGTTTAGAACAGGTGGTAAAGCCGGTTTTGTGGATACGGTTGCCTTTGGTGCATATTGGAAACGAATTCATTATGAAATCGGAGGCTTTGATGAAGACCTCGTGCGCAATCAAGATGATGAATACAATTATAAGGTCGTAAAAGCAGGATATAAAATTTATTTTGATCCATATATTGTTTCAAATTACTACGTAAGGGGTTCTTATTCGAAACTCTATCGTCAATATTACCAATACGGCTATTGGAAGGTTTACGTCAATAAGAAACATAAAACAATTACAACAATTCGTCAAATGATTCCCTTGTTTTTTGTTTTGGGATTAGCTGGAGGTGTGCTTCTTTCTTTGATTTGGCCGTTCTTTTGGTTGGTATTTTTCGCTGGAATAAGCTTTTACCTGCTCTTAGCTATAGTGAGCGGTATTCGCGTTGGTAAATCAGTTTTAGAAGGGTTTAGAATTGCTCCCGTTTTCCCACTCTTGCATTTTAGTTATGGTTTAGGGTATTTGGTCGGAATAGTTGCGTTTATAATCCTGAATAAAAAACCGTCAAATCGAAGTAAATCTTCAACGAGAGCCTAGTGATTGACTAAAAAAATCTTGTTGGTAATCTACCCAAATTAATTGCGCAGAAATACTTAATTCGTTTAACTTTGTTGACAATGATAAAAAAGTTACTTGGTAAAAGTGAGCTTTTGAAGCATGTCATTATTTTGCTTCAAGGTACAGTCATAGCCCAAATTATTGGAATTGCTATGCAATTGATCTTGAGGAGGATGTTCACGGTGTCTGATTTTGGTATTTTTGCACTCTATGCCGCAGCTGTTGGTATCCTTTCAACTATTGCGACGGGAAGGTATGAAATGGCTATTGTTTTGCCAAAAGAAGATAAAAATGCGCGCGCCATTTTTCGTCTGTCTATTTTACTTTCCCTCTTTTTTAACCTCATCTTGCTCGTTGTTCTCCTTTTTACTGGAGGATTATTACTCGATATCATTTTGAGTAATAATTTGATCGATCCAACAGAGGTCACAAACATAAATGCGGTGAAATACCTGATTTATTGTGTGCCTATCGGTGTCTTTGCACTCTCTGTCTATAATGCCTATAATTATTTGCTTACGCGAAAGAAGGAGTATCGTTTATTGTCGAATAATCGTATTGTTCAAGCCATTACGGCAAATGGCTCGTCTGTTGGGTTTGGGGCAATGAATACGGGGTTTTTCGGACTTTTGTACGGCTATCTTTTAGGTTTACTGACAAGTATTCTTTTTATGGCGCTTTCAAAGGCGGAAATACTCAAAGGTGAAATTGGGAATACGCGCGAAAATTTGAAGAAATATGCAGACTTCCCTTTCAAAAGTCTTCCTTCAGGATTGATAAATATGCTTGCCTTGCAATTGCCAACCTTCTTTATTTTCGGCTTTTTTGGCGCAAAAATATCCGGTTTATACGATATCATCACACGTGTACTCAATGCGCCAATCACAATGGTTGGGAGGTCTGTTTCTCAGGTTTTCTACCAAAAGATTTCTAGTGATGTAAATGAAGGTAAGCCAATTAGTGGATACATTCGGAAATCGAGCATTCGCTTGTTTTTATTTATGCTCATCCCAATGACATTGATTTTTTTCTTTGGAGAAGAACTTTTCAGTTTTGTATTTGGTGAAGATTACCGAACAGCAGGTAGATTAGCAAGTTACTTTTCTGTGTTTTTCTTGGTTAGATTCGTCTATTATTCCCAATCTACACTTTTTGCCGCTGTTCGAAAATTGGGTGTTGAGTTTCGGCAAAATCTTATCTTTTTGATTGTTCAATTGCTTTCACTCGTTATTGGCTATTATTATTTTCATGACTTTGAAATGACCTTTTTAATTTTATCTTTGAGTGGCACAGTTTGTTATATCTTTTTTATTATTGTGCTCGTTCAAACAGCTAAAAAAGTTGACGATTGAATACCTTAATCGTAATCATATCGATTTGTTGTACAATTGGATCTATTCAATTGTTTCGAATGGCGGCTGGCTCCATGTCTCCACTCAAGTTTAATACCGTTTCGTATGTTTTCTACGTTCAAATTGTTACATCTGGACTTGTAGGTTCTGTTCTCTTGGCAACCGGGGTTTTGGATTATCATCCAGATGTCGCTTTTATTAGTGACGGAATAAAATTTGAAGCGTGGGTGTGGACTATGTATTCGATTCTTGCAATGCCCATAGGTATGATCATGTTGAACAAGGTTATTGGTGTGAATGGGAGGGAGCAGTTTGAAACTTATTTAAAAGCTCCATTTGTAATGATGGGGTCCGAGAATCGGAATAAACTAGCTTTGCTGCTATTGACAGGTTTTGCTGCTGCAGTGCTTGCATATATTTTGATGAACACGGCTCGCGTTCCCCTTTATACACTATTAGTTGAAGGTAATTCGGATCAAGCAAATATTGATCGCATTACGTCACGGCGTAATTTTGGAGGAATCATCTATATTAAAAATTTATTGGGTCTAATTGTAATACCGGTCATTGCCTATTATGCCTATGTTTTCATGCGAACAAAAAAAACATTTTTTTATTTAATCTTGTTTTTGGTCAACCTCACCATTGCTTTAATCATGGTAAGTCATGATGTTCAAAAGGCGCCAATTGCCTTTTTTATTCTAGGTTTCGCCATTATGGAAGTCTTCATATCAAAGGGGTTAAATTATCGAACCATGATGTTTTTTGTCGGTTTTCCTGTCATCCTGGTTTTAGTGGGTTACACGCTTACCACAGAAGCGAATTCGTTGGATCAATTGTTTCGATTAAACTCAGGCTTTTATGGTCGAACATTTTTGGGGAGTTATTTTGGTTTTCCGTTATCGCTTGAACTTTTTCCTCAAGTAATTACAGAGCAGACGTACATGATTGGAGTGCCCA
Source organism: Crocinitomix sp. (assembly GCA_023263555.1). Lineage (GTDB taxonomy): Bacteria > Bacteroidota > Bacteroidia > Flavobacteriales_D > Crocinitomicaceae > Crocinitomix. The sequence goes on along the minus strand of JALQVX010000030.1, from coordinate 8,764 downwards.
AGGCACTTTTGCCCGAGCAGTTTGAACATGCACAAGAATCTGCTCGATTATTGAAAATTTACACACATCCTGAAACTATAAAAGCAGGAACAGGGAATTTATATTCTGGTTTTTATATGGGAGAAGCTTGGGCGAATTATGGTTATTTAGGTTTAGTAATCGCCCCCTTTGTGGTTGGATTCGTTGTGCAATCAGTGCATTTATTTCTTTTGCTTCACAAAAAAAGTCCACTCTTATTAGCTTTTTATGCCGCTTTAACGGTTAAATGGGTAGTAGGATCTGGATTTGTGAGTTTTCTATTCCTAAAAATGTTGATCTGGCCGATAATATTATACGGGTTGATTAATTTTGTGTTGAAACGAATTCTAAAAGCCGAGTCGTGAAAGTTGTATTGATTAGCTATTATTTTGATCCTTTTCCAGGCGTTGGTGCAAAACGAACATCATATTGGGCCGAACATCTCAATGAATTTGATGTGGAAGTAGAAGTGATTACAGCGACTGAACAGGTGGAGGAAAAGAAAGGGATTGTATTCCTTCCCAAAACAAGCCGTTTTAATTTACTGGGCAAATTAATTAAGGATCCTGGATTAATATGGAAAGATGATCTCCTCGATTATTTCGATTCAAAACCTAATTTTAACTGTGATTGGTTCATTTTTTCGGGTGGTCCGTTCATGCATTTTGGGATTGGAAATTATGTGCAGAAAAAATATGGTTGTAAAGTGCTGTTGGATTATCGGGATCCATTTGGATACAATCCGCGTCATAAAGATGGCTTTTTGAAAAGAACTATAAAGACCTTCTACGAAAAACGAAACAATCAAATGGCGGACGCCATCACAACAGTCAATGAAATATGTAAACAGGACATGTCTCATTCGAATAAAGTGACCATTATTTCAAATGGGTTTGATGACCAGAAATTGTTGACGGGCATGGATAAGAGGTCGAATATTCCGGTGATCAAAGGAATGATATTAAATGGGGGCAAGTTATATCCTGACTTTCGATTAGATCCTTTATTGACTGTCTTGAATGAAGATGATTCTTTGGTTTTTCGTCAAATTGGAGCCACGTATCCAGCGATTGATGCCCTCAAGAATGATCGGATTCGCTCACATGGTTTTGTGGCTTATAACGAATTATTAAGTGCAATCGAAGCAGCTGAAATTTGCACGGTATTAACAGGTGGTGAAGCTTTCGAAACGCCAACGAAGACCTATGATTATATTGGCTTGAATAAAAAAATATTGGTCGTCACAGAAGGCGAGATAAATACGGGAGGTCTTCAATCTATTTTAATTGATTATCCGAATGTTCAATGGTCGATTAATGAGAAGGGTGCTATTCGTCAAGCCATTCAAAAATTACAGCAACAAGAATTGATTAAAATCAACCCACACCCCTTTTCACGTAAAGCATCTCTCGAAAAATTGGTAGCTTTGCTCAAATCGTTAAACTAATTCAATGAAAATCCTTTTGCTTTCTGATCTGAATTCTATTCATACTAAAAAATGGGTAGAAGCAATATCATTGGAGGGTATCGAGCTGTTTGTTTTTGGATTAACACCTGCCAAAGATGAGTTTTATGAAAATTTTAGTAATGTTCAGACAGGATCAGCTAATCAAGAAAATTTAAGGAGTCGTTCGCTTTTTTCTAAGTTGAGTTATTTAAAACAAGTGAAAAAAATAAAAGAGCTTTATAGTTCATTTAAACCTGATCTTGTACATGCGCATTATGCTTCGAGTTATGGGCTGCTAGGTTCGTATCTTAAACATAAACCCTATTTGATTTCAATGTGGGGAACGGATATATTTGAATTTCCCAAACAAAGCATCCTAAATCGCATTCTACTCAGACGGAATCTTAGAAAGGCAGATTTTTTGTTTTCAACCAGTCACTCAATGGCTAAAGAAGCGAAATTGTATACAAATAAAGAAATAAGAATTGTGCCGTTTGGTGTAGATGTTTCGCTTTTTTCACCGTGTGTTTCGCAAATCAAAAATGAGTTTGTAATAGGGATCGTTAAAACGTTAGAACTTAATTATGGAATTAATTTTTTAATTGAAGCTTTCAGTATCCTCAATAAGGAGTTTAATGAACGAAATATAAAACTTATTATCGCCGGATCTGGAAGTCAGGAAGAAGCATTGAAAAATCAGGTTAAATTACTTAGATTGAGTGATAAGGTTGAGTTTAGAGGCTATATTCCAAACGTTGAAGTGCCAGCTTGTTTTAATGAGATGGATGTCGCTGTAATCTCATCTTTAGAAGAAAGTTTTGGTGTTGCTGCCGTTGAAGCCGGCGCTTGCGGTATACCAGTAGTTGCTACGGCTGTGGGAGGTTTGCCAGAGGTTGTGATTGATGGGCGTACAGGTTTGATTTGCGAACCAGCCAATCCAAAGGACCTTTCAATAAAACTGACAAAATTATTGCTTGATGATCAACTCAGGAAAACGCTTGGACAAAATGCGCGTAATCACGTGCTAGAGAATTATAATTGGAATCAAAATTCATCTCTTATGGTTTCTCATTATAACTCAATTTACAACAGTAGAACCTAATTTTCGAGTTTAATTTTTTTGCTAAAAATCAAAAATATAAATCCTGCCAAAACCAAATAAAGCGCTGCAAACATTATCAACGGTCTTTTATTCGTTTTTATAGAAGTAATGGGTTTAATGATTTGAAAATTCCCCATCTCCTTTATCTTTTCTTCTAAATCCAATTGTTGTGAGTAGAGATGGTAAGAATCACTGGGAATAGTGCTGATTCGTGTATTAGAAGATGGTGCCAACATCAACGAGTCTAATTGTCTAATTTTTTCCTTTAAATAGATAAGTTTTCTTTCCATAACACTCACTTCGCTTGCCTGTGAATTTTTAATGAAGCGATTATTATTAATCAAAGCAAGAATGTCATCTTGGATGGCCGTATGATCTTCACTTTCTGTCTTAGAACTCACCGTAAATGAATAGCTCGTATTGGTTTCTTCAATATAGGATATTTTAAATTCTGAAATTTGCTCTACAATTGTGTTGAGCTGATCTTCGGGTAAATCATACATTTCCGTATTCACAATTTCAAAATCAGTTAAACTTCTAAAAAGGGAATAATCGACAAAACCGTTGTTGGTCTTAAAATTAGAAACGTAGGTTGGGGATTGCATCTTGAAATGAAGCACGGCAAATCCTATCGCCGCTATGAATACTATGATTACCAATTTTATATTTCGAATGATAATCGTTTTTACTAAATTAACTAAATCCATAGTGAAGCTATTCTTTCTACAAATATAACAAAGTTTTAATGCTAGATTCGCCTTGCTCTAAATGGAAAGTCTTAGATTTGTTCGAATGCTGCAGCAATTAAAGATACGTTCGAATTATGAGCGAATAGAGTTGATTTTATCGACGCTATTAGCAGGTACATTATTGATCAATCAGAAAATAGTGATTGTTCTTATTTTGGCGCTGCTGCTCAATGCAATTTATGGCGGTATTAAACAGGGTTTTCAAGTTCCTAATCGCTTATTTTGGCCCTTTATTCTCCTTTTTTTTGCCTATCTAATCGGCTTAATTTTTACCAAAAATTTTGACTACGGAGGTAAAGATATTGAGACACGTTTGACCTTTTTATTGTTCCCTCTGGTCTATGGTGTTGTGAAACGAAAACACAGTCCACAGCTCTCTTGGCTCTACTGGGCATTTATGTGTGGTGCCCTCGTTTATATGGTTTTATGCTGGTATCATGCAAGTCTTTGCGCCATGGTCGAGCGTCCACGATTTTGTTATGAGTCCTCTAAATTGGCCGTGTGGATGCATCCTACCTATGCGGCCCTATATTTAATTGCAGGTTCTGTTTTTATCTTTGTAGACGCCTTTCAACGCAAACGGATGTATGGACTTAAAATAACGGCTTTTTTCCTAGCAATCGTTTCTTTTTATTTCGTGTACCAACTCTACTCACTGGGCCCATGGATCGGTTTTGTAGTCATGATTGCTTGTCTCGGATTTGCCTTTTTTTATAAAAGAAAACAGTTAACTTATTTTTTCGGAGCAATGGTTCTTATGGCTGGGGTCAGTTTTTTTGCCATTAAAAATTTAGACCTTCTTCGGTCGGATTATGATGCTGTTACGGCCGAATTAAAAGCTTATTCTGCCGATAGAGAAGCGTATATTGAAGCCAATCAGAATAATACGGAGAGCGTAAAAGCGCGATTGATTATTTGGAATACGAGTATTGACTTTGTACTTGAACATCCATTTGGTGTGGGAACAGGTGATCGTAAAGATGAATTGCGTGACTATTATCGTGCGCAAGGCATGGACACGTTTGCTAATAAAGAACTAAATCCGCATTCGCAATACCTCCAGACTGCTATGTCTATTGGGATTGTATCCAGTTTATTCTTAATTTTTAGCTTGTTTTACTATTGCTTGAAAGGATTCAAAAACGCTTACTATCCATTAATCGCACTCGTCTCACTCTTCGCAACGGCCAGTTTATTCGAGTCTATCCTCGAGCGGCAATGGGGTATTCTCTTTTTTATGTTTTTCCTCTCCGTATTTACGCTCGATTTACTGCAGAAAAATGAAGAGAAGAGGACTGAAATGGCTGAATCAGTTGAGCACTAACTGAACATTTTGTATTTTTGCTTAAAATTAAACGTATGATTCCTTTTTCCCCCCCACGCATGGACCAACAAATCGTTGACGCCGTAAGTGAAGTATTACTTTCAGGTTGGATTACAACAGGTCCAAAAACGAAGGAATTTGAAAATCAATTATCTGACTATGTGGGCTGTCGTAAAACGATTTGTCTAAACTCAGCTACTGCAGGTATGGAACTTGTGCTGCGCTGGTTTGGTGTGCAGGCTGGAGACGAAGTGATTATTCCTGCTTATACTTACTGTGCAACAGCAAACGTGGTGATGCATTGCGGAGCAACACCCGTTATGGTCGATATCGATCCTCAGGATTTTAATATTTCAATTCAACGCATTAAGGAACGTATTACGGCAAAAACAAAGGTTATTATTCCTGTGGATATTGCTGGTTTTCCATGCGATTATGATGAGCTTTATAAGTTGATTGAAGCGGAACAAGTGAAAATGCTTTTTTCTCCGCGAAATGCGCACCAAGAGGGGTTAGGACGCATTTTAATTATGGCAGATGCTGCGCATAGTATCGGCTCTTCTTATAAAGGAAAGATGCATGGAAGTGTAACAGATATTACGGTTTTTTCTTTTCATGCTGTTAAAAATCTAACCACTTCGGAAGGTGGAGCGGTATGTATGAATTTACCCGAGTCATTTGATGTGGAGGAGATCTATACAAGCCTCAATAGAAAATCTTTACATGGCCAATCAAAGGACGCATTGGCAAAGGTGAAAGCGGGTGGCGGTAATTGGAGATATGATGTGATTGAACCGGGTTATAAATGTAACATGATGGACATTCAGGCCGCAATTGGCTTGATTGAATTGGGAAGATATGAATCGAATCTAAGCCGTCGTAAAGAAATTTTTGCGCGCTATGAAGCTGGCTTTGTAAACCAATCGTGGGCTATTCGACCGATCTTCAAAACGGAGGAGAAAGAATCGTCTTACCACTTATATATGTTGCGAATTAAAGATGCAACGGAAGGGCAACGTGATGAAATTATTAACCGAATTTTTGACAAACAAGTTTCAGTTAATGTTCATTTTCAGCCCTTGCCACTTTTAACTGCGTATAAATCGATTGGCTATAAAATGGACAATTATCCTGTCGCCTTTGACAATTATAAAAACGAAATTTCTTTACCTGTTTATTTTAATCTCACAGATGATCAGGTGGATACGGTCATTGCGGCTGTTATCAATTCGGTGAACGAGGTGCTTTAGGATGAAAAAGATTAAAATTGTAACCGTTGTTGGCGCTCGACCACAGTTTATAAAGGCTGCGTCTCTCAGTCGCATGTTTGCTCAAACGGAACAAATTGAGGAAGTTTTAATTCATACAGGGCAGCATTTTGACATGAACATGAGTGATGTGTTTTTTGAAGAAATGGAAATTCCAAAACCAGCATACAATCTTGCAATTAATAAGCTTGGTCATGGCGTAATGACTGGGCGAATGTTGGAAGGAATAGAAGCCATTTTATTGGAGGAGAAACCTGATTTACTCTTGGTTTATGGTGATACCAATTCTACCTTAGCGGGTGCTTTGGCTGCAAAGAAATTACACATTAAGGTTGCGCATGTGGAAGCAGGATTGCGTAGTTTTAATATGCAAATGCCCGAAGAGGTGAATCGTATTTTAACGGATCGTATCGCTGATTTTTTGTTTTGCCCAACAGATATTGCTGTAGAGAATTTAATGAATGAAGGTTTCGATAAGTTTGATTGTGACGTCGTAAAATGCGGTGATGTTATGCAAGATGCGGCCTTTTATTATGCCCAACGTTCTGCTGATAAATTATCCATTTTAAATAAACTCAACCTGTCGAAATTCGGTTTGGTAACGCTACACCGAGCGGAAAATACGGATGATAAGCATAAATTGACTGCAATTGTGAACGCACTAAATTATGTTCATGCGAATCTTACTCCTTTAGTTCTTCCATTGCACCCTAGAACGCAATCAAGACTAAAAGATAATCAGTTGCAACTTAATCTTCACGTAATTGAACCTGTGGGTTATTTTGATATGATTGAATTGACGAAGGCATCAACGTTTGTTATGACCGATAGCGGTGGACTTCAAAAAGAGGCCTACTTCTTTAAAAAGCCATGCATTACGTTACGTGAACAAACAGAATGGGTGGAGTTGATACAGGCCGGCGTGAATGTCCTTGTGGGCGCTGATGAAGCAAAAATAATTAACGCCGCTAACCAAATCATTGGTTCAAGCCTTCTTGATTTTGATAAGGAACTATATGGCAACGGACACGCGTGTCAAACTATTGTAAAACATTTGCTCGATAATTTCTAGTATGTATACTATCTCAAAACGAATATTTGATGTTGTCGCCTCACTAATCGCCTTAATTTTATTTTCCCCACTCTTTATTTTTATTGCCAGTTGGATTCTCATAGATAGCAGGGGAGGGGTGTTTTACAAGCAAATTCGTGTTGGTAAAAATCAAAAAGAGTTCGGACTGCTTAAATTTAGATCCATGCGACCGAATTCAGATAAGGCTGGTCAGCTAACTATTGGGAATGATAATCGGGTGACCCGAGTGGGACTATTTATTCGAAAATATAAATTGGATGAAATTCCGCAACTCATCAATATTATTAAAGGTGAAATGAGTGTCGTAGGACCGCGCCCCGAAGTTCCTAAATATGTCAATCTTTATACGGATGAGCAGTTGAAAGTTTTAACTGTTTTACCTGGCTTAACCGATTATGCTTCTATTGAATATTTGGACGAACAAAAAGTTTTGGGTGCTTCAGATGATCCCGAAAAATTATACATTGAAGAAGTAATGCCTGCGAAACTATTGCTTAATTTGAAGTATATAAATGAAAAGAGTTTTTTGCTTGATATAAAACTAATCTTTAGAACAATACTCAAAATCGTGCGGTAATTTGTTTTTTATGAATAAAATATAAATCCCGTCTCGAATAAATTCAAGACGGGATTTTTTATGTTGCCGTTCCGCGCTATCCCCTAATCGAAATCAGGGGGAAGAGCAGATCGTCTAGAAAACAAATTAGGTTTTGTTAGATCAATGATTTACATCATTGGCATTCCACCAGGCATTCCACCGCCATGTGCCGGCTCATCCTCAGGAATATCTGCAATTACACATTCCGTTGTCAGAAGCATTGATGAAATAGAAGCTGCATTTTCGATTGCAATTCGCGTTACTTTCGTTGGATCAATTACACCCGCGTCTAACAAGTTTTCAAAAACATCTGTGCGCGCATTATAACCAAATGCACCCGTTCCTTCAGCAACTTTTTGAACAATTACTGCTCCTTCAACACCTGCATTAATTACAATTTGACGGAGTGGTTCTTCAATTGCTCTGCGAACAATCGCAATACCTGTTGTCTCATCTGCATTTACACCTTCAAAATCTTTTAAGGCGCTAATGGCACGAATCAGTGCAACTCCGCCACCAGGAACAATTCCTTCTTCTACTGCAGCACGCGTAGCTGATAAGGCATCATCAACACGGTCTTTCTTCTCTTTCATTTCAACTTCCGTAGCTGCTCCTACATAAAGTACCGCAACTCCACCTGCCAACTTAGCTAAGCGCTCTTGCAATTTTTCTCTATCGTAGTCTGAAGTGGTTGTCTCCATTTGCGCCTTAATTTGATTCACGCGCGTATCAATTTGCTCTTTTAAACCTGCACCGTTAACAATCGTTGTATTGTCTTTGTCAATGTCGATTTTCTCAGCAACTCCTAAATGTTCAATGGTTGTATTCTCCAATTTTAAACCTTGCTCTTCAGAAATCACCATTCCTCCTGTTAAGGTAGCAATATCTTCTAACATTGCTTTTCTACGGTCACCAAAACCGGGCGCTTTTACAGCTGCGATTTTTAAACCTGCTTTTAAACGGTTAATCACCAATGTAGAAAGGGCTGTGCCGTCGATATCCTCTGCAATAATTAAGAGTGATTTTCCTGATTGAGCTACGGGCTCTAAAATAGGAAGTATTTCTTGAATATTCGAGATTTTTTTGTCGTAGATTAAGATATATGGATTGTCCAATTCAACAATCATCTTCTCTGCATTGGTTACAAAGTAAGGAGATAAATAAC
>JALQVX010000016.1 GCA_023263555.1 Crocinitomix sp. | reverse complement strand
ATTTCCCAATCGCTTCACCACCTTCACCACGTCCGTAACCGAATGCGATACCAATTGTTCCGGCAGCTTGACCTGGTTGTGGATAAACAGGAAGATCGATTGAACGATCACCTACTTTCACACTCACCACGTTTTGCTCCTCAACTTGACCGAGTTCCATTGCGAAACCTTGCGCCTTCATATCTTCTGGAGACATAGTCACATAATTGTCCCACGTTACCTTAGAAATAGGATCTGGAAGCTCTTGTAACCAAGGGTTGTTAGCATGAATACCAGAAGCTATACCCGCTTTTTGGTAGAAAGCAATTTCCCACTCACCTGTTTTAATAGCTGATTCAGCTTTACCAGCTGCAGCTAAATCACCTGCGAAAGAAGCTGCTGTAGGAGCTACACTTTCGTAAGTTCCACAACTATTGTGAACCATTGCAGACCAAAATGAATAGAAATCCAAGTGCTCAGTTTGTGTAGGGTATGCCCATTTCTCCCAAGTAGCTTGAATATAATCGTGGTAATTCTTACTGTCCTTACCAACATGATTCGCGAGTCCAGCCCATATCATTAATGATTCAGCCGCAGGACGCGTATTGTGTAATGGACGAATGGTAGGTTGCGCCAATGAGTAATGACCCAATTTAGGGTTAAAATCATTCCAAGTTTCAAGTGCGTGACTATCTGGGCAAATGTATTGGAATAATGAAGCTGTTTCATCAGCATATCTTGCCATTGAAACACTTAAACCAACTTTTGCTAAACCAGCCTTAAAACCTTCGGCGTCACCATATGAATAAACCGGATTTGTATCCCACGAGATCAAAGCTCCAATTTTACCCGCTTGCATATCCTTAACCAGTTGTGCCATTTTAGCATCCTCTGATTTATGCAATTCGATTGGTGTATTTAAATTAATAGTTCCTTCATAATTGTTCAACGCACTGTTAATGGCGTTTACAATCACTTGGATTGATTTTCTATTTGAACCAGCAACTACGATTGACTTGCCTTTAGAAGCTTTTAAGGCTTCGGCAGCCATTTTTACATTTGCCGCAACTTCTGGTGATAAACTTGCAGTATCAATTCCAGCAACAGAACCACCACCAACTTCTTTTAATAATAAAGCTAAAACTTTACCTTGTTCAGAAGGCTTAATCATTGAGCGATAATCCGCATTTGAACCTGTCATAGACATATTTGATTCAAACTGGAAGTGACGGGACATCTCATCTCCTTCCGGATTTCTCATTTTAACGTAATCACCTAAAAATTGTGTTGGTAAAACCCATGAATTCATGAAGTCTGCGCCAACGCTCACAATTGTTTTAGCTTTTGAAAAATCGTAATCAGGAATGATGGCTTTACCGAAAGACTCTTGATTTGCTTCACGCATTCCGCTATAAGAAATAGCGTCATACTGAATATGATCTACCATTCCATTATTAACCGGAGCAGCGACTAGATCTTCACTAGCACCGTCTTCAACCAGCATTTCCATTGATCCACCACCAATATTAGCAGTAAACTCGCGAATAATTTCTAAGGTTGACGGGCTAATTACGGTATTCGATAAAAGAGCTACTTTTTTTCCTGAAGCAACAGTTGCTTTTAATTTTTTAATGATCTCAGCATCTACTGATGTCCAGTCAGAAGCAACACCATTCATTTGAGGCTCTTGAAGACGCTCACCATCATATAAAGAAAGAACAGAACCGACAATACGTGGGTTTGTACCCCCTTTTGTAAATCCATTATTTTTATTCCCTTTAATGTGAATAGGACGACCTTCACGCGTTTTAACTAATATACTTGCGTACGTATCACCATCATAATAAGAGGATGCATACCAATTGGCAACACCTGGCGTGATATCCTCTGGCTTAACAACATAAGGCACAGCCTTTACAACCGGAGCTTCACACGCCGCCACTGTAGCAGCAGCAACACTAAATCCAAGAAATTTTAAGAAATCTCTTCTTCCTGTTGATGATTCGCTCAATTTATCTTCAGCCAAAAATTGGTCAACACTTAATTCTTGCGCAAATTCATTCTTCGTCGAAGCTACAAACTCCGGCGTTTCATTCAATTCGTCAAGACCTTTCCAGTATTTTCTATTTGTTCCCATATCTATCTATAGCCTCTTTAATCCTTTATTAGTAATGACATTTAGCACATTCCAAACCACCTAGTTCACCCACAGTGACCTTGTCATCCTCCAAATATTTTTGATACGTTTTTCTATCTTTCAATAGACGTTCGTGAATCATGTTATAATATGAACCTTCTGGCGCATTCGCAATATCGATTCCAGAAGCTCTATGACATTCAATACACCACCCCATTGTCAAAGTTGGTTTCGTGAACTTCACTGTGTTTTCCGGATAATCTTCATCAGTAACACCTACATTATTCAACTCCTCAGTAGACATTACTTTTGCTACTGTTTGTTTTTTCATGTTACCGTGACATTGTTTACAATCTACACCACCTGCAACAACGTGTTGTGAGTGATTAAAATAAACGTGATCAGGTAGGTTATGAACTTTCACCCATTGAATAGGCTCTGTTTTTCCAGTGTATGATTTTGTATCAACATCCCAACCAGCAGCTGCATAAATTTTAGCAATTTCCAATGTTCCTTCCGGTGTTCTACCCTCAGCAACGGTCTTGTGACAGTTCATACAAACGTTAACCGTTGGAATCGTCGCATACTTAGATTTTGTAACCGCATTGTGACAGTATTTACAATCAATTCCTAAATCACCTGCGTGAATTTGGTGAGAATAAGCAATAGGCTGAACTGGTTTGTAGTTTTCATAAACCCCAAGCTCTAGCCACTTCACCATTCCTGATGCCAATAATAAAATCACAGTAACAAATACCGTAACGCCAAACCAACCTCTATTTCTCCAAGCCCATGCCCTTGCCGATTGACCGATTGTTAGTTGCTCCGGCTGGGCAACACCATCTTGATCTCTTGAAAGTGCAGCTAAATTTCCTTTTACACCGCCTACAACACCAATCACCACAACTAGAAGACCTGCTAATAACCACCAATACAAAGATGAGGATTCAGTTTCAACTGGACCAACAGGGCCAGTTGTCGCAGCTGCTGCAGTTGGAACCGGAGGAGTATATGCTTCAACATAAGCTAAAACGGCATCAATTTGATCATTCGTCAAATTTTGAGCCGTCATTGCGGTTTTGTTCCACGTTGCATACAATTGATTAGCATAAGCATCACCACTCGCAATCACATTGCCTGAATTCTTTACCCAAGCGTAAAGATTCTCTTCACTTGAGTTATCAATCCATCTTTGACGTGCTCCTTTCAAAGCAGGCCCTGTCATATCCTTATCTGGAAAGTGACAAGAAGCACAATTTTGCTTAAAGAGTTTTTCTCCTAACGCAAGATCTGGCTCTTGGGCATGAAGATTGTAAGATGATGTAAATACGGCAATTGCAACAAGTGCTAAATGCTTGATTTTGTTAGAGATGAACAAACTTTTTATTTTCATTTGAAAAATTTTATTCCTTTTTTCGTTGGTATACGCGATACACAATCACGCACAAAATTAGCACAAAGTCAGATTAAGCCTAGATTTTGAACTAATTTTTAGAGTCTATTGTATTAATTTAAAATGATTCTAAATAACAAATAATTGCAAACTGTTAGGAAATAATAAATTGCGTTAGTTGAATACTAAAAAAGGACAAAACTTAGAATAAGAAAGGGGGGCCTGAAAGCCAAATTTTATATCTTTGTTTAACGATATTTGAAATAAGATGAAAGCACAATTGATAACAGTATTACTTTTTATAGGAATGAATCAGGCAAACGCACAGGATGGTTGGTTGCGTTATACACCGAAATCAGGCGATTCGTTGAAGGCTGATCATGTGAACTTGGACTATAAAACGACAAAGGGCAAAGTGACCTTACACCAAGACTCGCGCCTTGATAAATTGAGTGAATTTGTTCGGTCTGGAGAGAATACCGTTGAGGGTGTTAAAATAGATGGTTATCGTATTGTTATTTTCTTTGATCAAGATCGCACGGTCGTTGCACAACAAAAAGCCAATTTTTTGGCTCGTTATAGTGGATACAAGGCGTATGTGGATTATGTGGCACCGAATTATCGCGTGCGTGTCGGAAATTTCAGAACACAATTGGAAGCAGAAGGATTTAAGGCAGAATTATTGGCTTATTTTCCAACGTCAGTCGTTGTTGCAGATAAAATTCAATTACCTGTTTTACCGGCCGAATAATTAGCCTTATTTATCATTTAGTAGAACATTATTAAACGCTTTAAAACAAAAAATGCCGTCCAAATTGGACGGCATTTTTTTGTACTATTTTCAGTTTATAATTTAGGAGCAACTTCCACTTCGTGATATGCTTCGATTAAATCACCAACTTGAATGTCGTTAAACTTATCAATGTTTAGACCACATTCGTAATTGTTTTTCACTTCTTTTACGTCGTCTTTGAATCGTTTTAGAGATCCTAAATGACCATCATACTTAACAATTCCGTCACGAATGACACGAACTTTAGCATTTCTCGTAATTTTTCCTTCCGTTACATAACAACCTGCGATAGTTCCAACTTTCGAGATTTTGAATGTTTCTCTAATTTCAGCGACACCAAGAATTTCTTCTTTAAACTCAGGCGCAAGCATCCCTTTCATAGCGACTTGAATTTCTTCGATCGCTTTGTAGATGATAGAATAGAGACGAATATCGATTCCTTCACGTTCAGCGGCTTTTCTAGCAATAGCTGAAGGTCTAACTTGGAAACCAATAACAATGGCATTTGAAGCAGAAGCTAACGTTACGTCAGCCTCTGAAATTTGTCCAACCCCTTTGTGAATAATGTTCACCTGAATCTTCTCCGTTGAAAGTTTCAACAAGGAATCTGAAACCGCTTCAACCGATCCATCAACATCCCCTTTCACAATCAAGTTCAACTCTTGGAAATCCCCGATCGCTAAACGATCCCCAATAATTTCGAGTGTTAATTTTTTCTGCGTTCTCAATCCTTGTTCACGACTTAATTGCTCACGTTTCGTAGCGATTTGTCTTACTTCTTTTTCATCAGCTAGCGCATTGAATTGATCACCTGCACTTGGAGCGCCATTAAATCCAAGAACCGAAACTGGCGTAGAAGGACCTGCCTCTTTTACCAATTGACCTTTATCATTATGCATGGCCTTCACCTTACCGTAATTTTTACCGGCAATGATTGGATCACCCACTTTTAGCGTTCCAGAAGAAACTAGAACAGTTGTAACATACCCTTTTCCTTTATCAAGCAAAGATTCTACAACGGTACCATAAGCTCGTTTTTCAGGATTTGCTTTTAATTCAAGCACTTCTGCTTCAAGCAATACTTTTTCAAGTAGTTCTTCAATATTTTGTCCTTTTTTAGCAGAAATTTCTTGAGATTGGTATTTACCACCCCATTCTTCCACCAAAATATTCATTTGAGAAAGTTGCTCTCTAATTCTATCTGGATTTGCACCCGGTTTATCGATCTTATTGATTGCAAAAACGATTGGTACTCCTGCCGCTTGAGCGTGAGAGATTGCTTCTTTTGTTTGAGGCATCACATCATCATCTGCAGCCACAATAATAATAGCAATATCTGTTACTTGGGCACCACGTGCACGCATTGCTGTAAAGGCTTCGTGACCAGGAGTATCAAGGAAAGTAACCCTTTTTCCACCTTTTGTCTCCACAGAATACGCACCAATATGCTGCGTAATTCCACCTGCTTCACCTTCAATGACATTGGCATTACGAATATAATCCAAAAAAGATGTTTTACCGTGATCGACGT
>JALQVX010000349.1 GCA_023263555.1 Crocinitomix sp. | reverse complement strand
GCAATTGGCAATGGGCAAAAGGTCATTGGGAATCCTGAATGGTAATTAGTCAAATCAACTTTTCTAAGTGATTAGCCATTAGAAAATTCAGTGGAAATCAGTTAAATCTGCGCATGCATAGCATCAGCGTTCTACTTTTTTACCGCAAAGTCGCAGAGGACGCAAAGTAATTTACTGTGTCAAACCGCAGACTTTTGTCTTTAATCTTCTGTCTTCTGTCTTTGATCTTCTGTCTTTGAAGTGAAGCGATCAATCATTAATCTGTCTACCCACTTCAGCTCATCACAAACGATACTCAATACTTTGTACTCTATACTTTCTACTCTATACTTTGTACTCAATATTTTGTACTCTCAAAAAAAAATACCTTTAAAAGGGTATTGGTTAGAATGATTCTAAATAGTAATTTTGGATCATGGAAAATAGCATTGATAATAAGATGATCGTTCCTGTTGCTTTCGACTTTGTGTGTTGCGACAAAAAGAAGAAGTGCTGCAAGAAATACAAGACCAAAGGTCGTCATTGCGGTGGGTGTCCTAAAAAGTAGTTCATCTTTCGTGAAATCTTTTCATTATCTTTAAATCAATTATGAAAAGACTCTTTATTTTATTTCTTATGATCTCTTGTCAAGGGCAAGTTGATCAGCCTGCAGAAGCGGTTGAAGAAACAAAAGAACTGATACGGCAAGCAGAATTGGAAGCGTACTGCTTTTACAAATTAGATGATAAATATTGTGAAACAACGGATCCAGCCGTTATTCAAAATTGGCAAGAAGATAAAGCTGTGGCGCTTGCACATCATGACATTCGTGGAAATTTATTTGAACATAAAGGAGGAGGACCGAATGGGGCAGAATGGAATCCGTCAACTACCATATACATTGTTGTTAACCAGTACCCGCTTAATTTTAAATTTTTACTAAACGACGTAGAACACAAAGTCATGTCAGAAATTATTGGCGGTTACACTTGGATCAGTCTCTCCCAAGGAGAATGGGAAGAGCGTTTAGTAGATGTAGCAGATGAACACTGGGCAGAAATGTTTCCAAACGGACCTATAACGGAACCTGATGGTTTTGGCAGCGCCTTACAACCTCCTAAAACAGGTCAAGTCCTTCCCTTAACTTTCGTCATGAACGAAGATTCTACCAAGTTTTATTTCTATGCGGCTTTTGGAGAGTAAATTGGCGTGTTAAATAAAAAAGGAATTGATTTTTAGGTTTTTATCCAAAAATGTATACTTTAGTAAATGTCCCAATGGATAGTGATTTTCATTTACAAAACCTAACGATATGTTTTCACCTTTTGGCCTCGGCGCTTTAGTTTATCTTCTGTACGGCTCAATTTTAACTTTGTCCGTCTATTTTACACTAATCTATGTATTGCCTCTTATTCAAACGCTCATCTCTGGAGACCGCTCAAAATGGTTAGAACGACAATTTGAAGAAAGTCCTTCGACTAGTCCTGAAGAGGACCTGATGCGTGCACGCTTGTTGGCTGCTGCAAAACCGGCACAACCTTTTCCATTGTACAAATTTTTAAAATTCTTCTTATTCACAGCAGGTATAGTGGGAATTGTAGCAGGATTTATTATTATGATTCTTCCTGATCAAAGTTCAGGTATAGGTCGAAAGATACTCAGTTTTGTTCCGCTCTTACTCGGAATTGGTGTGTATTTTACGCACAAAAGGATGTATCCAAAAGAGGGTATATGGCGCGAATTAGCAGGTTTATTCTTACTTGGAGGAGCATCAAATACCTTATTTTTGGCCTACGATTTATTTGAATTGGATTATTTCTTCTCGTCTGACATTTATCTTTACATCATCTTGAGCTTTGGATTATTTGTAGTGCATCACTTGAAGTCGGTCGTAGCGTCTTATTTTTATATGATTTTAATTATTTTAGGATCATTTTTTGTCTCTACTGAAATTGGAAACAATTGGATGATGTTTATGACCCATTTTATTTGGTTTTTTGCAGTTGCTATTCTCAGTTTTTGGTTGCCTCGTTTGCGTACCGCTAAAGAAATTGAACTAAGAGAAATCATATTCGGCATCTTATTTTTCGCCATGATTGCAACACTTTCAATGAATAACACATCAGATCTGGGTTCATTAGCGATTTGTATTACGATTCCGTGTCTCTATATTTTCTCTAAAATCCACTTTAAAAGAGCGACATGGTTCGGGGGTAAACCAATGGAAGTGCTGACTATGATCTTTATCTTGGGTGGAGTGATAGCGCTATCTCAAGAGGATATCGTTGAGCGCCTTCACGATCGTATTTCCTTGTTCTCGAATTTTAGTTTTCACAAATTGGTGGCCTTCATCATCATCATCCTAGCCGGATTAATAGCTTATATGATGTACAATGATCAACTCGAAAAACATAGAAAATCAATTAATCTAATTCTCGTATTTGCTCCATTAGCAGCTTTCATTCTAGTTTATGTAGTCGGAGAATATGGCACACAATATCTGGTAAATGCTTTCTTATTATTCATAGGATTCTGGTACCTGCAAAAGGGATTAGAACAGAAAGATGTCCTAAAACTGATGTTAGCAAGCTTTGGAATTATAGGATCACTTGCTATTCGATTAACCGATTTTACCGAATATTTAGACGATCGAATTATGATCGGAATTTTAGCAATTATTTTTGGTGGTATTTCAGTTGCTCTTGCTTGGTATATGCGGAGTAAATGGCTCGTTACAGGTGATGTAAATCCGAGTGAAGACTTGAAAGGCTTAGAATAATTCCTTGCCCTGATCGTTTTTAGATTTACTGAGCTTCAATTTTTAGCACAACTTTCCTCGTTGATACAATTAAACCATCACCAATAAAGGTGTTTCGGCATGCATACCTAATTGTTTTGTCAGACTGGAGTGGAAGAGATCATGAATGAACCCACCCTTAGACTTTACAATTCCAATAATGTCAATTTTTTCACGGTGGACAAAATCAATAATTGCATATTCCACATCCGAATCAACCTTTTCGTGAAGTGTATGTGTGATTCCTTCCGTATTGAAAGGAATGTCTCCTTCCATGAAATGAGGTTCATTTGGCTTTGCAACATGAAGAATATTCAGGACTGTTTTAAATTGATAACAGAGTTCCAACAATGGGTCGTATGTTTCTGGATTTGGCTCCTTCACAAAGTCAGCGGCGAGCAGTGCCGAAACAGGAACACTTATTTTTGCATTTTCCGGAACAACAATGAGGGGTTTTGTAGAATGGGCGATAAGATTAGCCGCATTACTGCCCATAAAAATCCCCATTTGTTTACTAGCTCCTTTCGTTCCAATCGCAATCATATCGGCTCTAAATTCGGTTGCTTTTTCGAGTACTGAATCTAAAAAAGTTCCCGCCGTTACCAGTCCTTGCACAACAAGTTTCGGGAATTTAATGCGGATGCCATGGATCAATTCATCCATCATTATGTGACTTCTTTGCAAAAGTTCATCATTTAAGTCTATCGTCATAATTGCGCCAGCATGACGATTATTCTGAATATTTAAAAATAAGAATTCATGGTCTCTACCTGCATATAATTCTTGCGCGTATAAAAATGCCTGATAGGCATTAGTTGAATAATCGGTAGGAATTAATATTTTCATAATGTAAGAATTAGATTTTAGTCAAAGTTACTAGCTTCACAGCTGTTTAGAACTGATTATGATCAGTCCTTTAAGAAATATTGCTCATCTTCTTGTAAAGGTATCATACAATATCCAGCGCGTATTTTGTGTCGATTACGTGCAATTAAATTGTAGATGGGATCACGCATAAATTTTGGAACGATATAGAATACAAAAAGTAGCGGATAAGCTCCACTTAGTCCCCTAGCAATTTGCAATGCAGCGCTAGATCGATTATAGAGTTTGTTGTTTCTCAAAAAATAGATAGTATCCAGTTGAATCTTGACCTTATGTTCGTTAAGAATTAATTCGGAAGATTTAGATTGAAGCGGCGAAAAATAGAAGGTCCATTTTTTTTTTGCTAAAATAAACTGAACGGAAGAATTACAAAATCCGCAGTCACCATCATAAAATACAATATTGTTGGGAGCCGTATTTCTTTCCATATCCATCAAATTTACTTAAATTTAAGGAGTTTAAAATAGAATAGCATCATGAAAATAGGAATATTATTGTCGGGTTGTGGGGTTTATGACGGAAGTGAAATTCAAGAAGCGGTTTTAGCCATGTTGGCCGTGAAAGAAGCAGGTCATGAATATGTTTGCATCAGTGTTGATGCGCCTCAGCATCATGTTATAAATCATCTAACAGGTGAGGAAATGGCTGAGTCCAGAAATATGATGGTAGAGTCTGCTCGAATTGCACGTGGCGATCTAAAAGCGATTGGAACAGTTCGTCCTGCAGATATTGACGCAGTAATTTTGCCCGGTGGGTTTGGAGCGGCGAAAAATTTTACAAAATGGGCATTTGAAGGTCCTGATGCAGAGATCTTGCCTGAGGTCAAATTGTTTCTTGTGAATATGACGAATGTAGGAAAGCCCATTTGTGCGCTTTGCGTCAGTCCCGTGGTGGTTGCAAAAGCAATGGAAGGGTCTTCAATTCATCCTCAATTAACGCTAGGCACCAGTCATGAAAAATCACCCTATGATATTGAGGCTTTCCACCAAGGGATTGAAAAAACGGGGGCTGAATTTGCCGAGAAAGGAATTTTAGAACTGAATATTGATAAAGTGAATCGTATTGTATCTGCACCTTGCTATATGTTAGATACTGATATTCTAGCCGTCCGAAACAATATTAAAGCGGCCGTCGAAGCGACTATTGCATTGTGTGATTAATGATCTACACGAATTCCAAGTACACAAATATCATCCACTTGATCATGTGAACCTTTCCAATTATAAAAGGCTTCGTCCATCATTTTAGGTTGATCTTTCATTGATTGTAAAGAAAGTTGAGTTAACAGCTTTTTAAATCGAATGTTCAAGAATTTTTTACCTTTTTCACCACCAAACTGATCAACAAAACCATCACTTGAGAGGTAAATCATGTCGTGTTTTAGGATTGGAATCACCAAGGTTTCAAAGGGAACGCGATTGCTATAATTACCTACCGGCTGTTTCGTTGCTTTAAATTTTATAGGCTCACCGTTTCGAACAAGCCAAAGTGGCATATTTGCTCCAGCATAGGTCAATTTTCGACTTGTTTCGTCATAGGCACAAAGTGCAATATCCATTCCGTCCCGTACTTCATCTTTTGATTTTTCGAATTGTTCGAGTACAATGCGGGTGGTTTCATCCAAAATCTTCCCGGGTTCGCTGATGCCCATTTGTTTCACAACGGTATTGAGCGCATTATGGCAAATCACACTGACCATAGCCCCAGGGACACCATGACCGGTGCAATCGGCGACGGCGAATAAGGTGAGATTATCAAGCCGCTCAGTCCAATAAAAATCGCCTGCGACGATATCTTTTGGATGATAAAGAACAAATGAGGATGCTAAATACGAGTCAAGCGTCGCTTGTGAAGGAAGGATTGCAGCTTGAATCCGTTTCGCATAATTAATACTATCCGTTACTTCACGGTTCTTAAGTTCCAAATTTGCTCTTGCCTGTTCAATTTGAATGCTGACTTCCTCGATTTCTTTATTTTTTACGGTTAATGTTTCTGTATACTTTTTGCGTTGTTGACTATTTCTCCAAAATACAATTACTGTGACCACTAAAATTAGTAAGATGAATGCCAAGGCATAAATTAAATATTTTTCACTTGCACGCAATGCTGCTTGATGATCAAGATCTTTCTGTTTTTCTTCAATGACCAATTGTTGTAGACTTTGTTCGGCCATCAACTGATTGATTTCGGCTTCTTTTTTTTGGTTCTGGTAACGCGCTTCTAATTCTTGCGCTAATTTTTGACGATCAGCAGCTTCGATATCATTTTTTAATTCTCTCGCTCGCTTACCATATTCATAAGCGATTTTGAAATTGCCCAATTGTCCATAAGAATCAGCTAAAAGCTCGGAGGCTTCTTGAATGCCTTGAATATTATTAAGTTTTTCTTTTATATGTAAACTTTTCGAGAGATAGGTGATTGCAGCTTTGTGGTTATTCTTTTGCTGGTAAAGTGACCCTATATTATGGTAATTATAGGAGATCCACTGTTGGTTATTGGTTTCAATATTTATTTCAAGCGCCATAAAGAACGACTCTAAGGCTTGATCATATTTTTCTTGATGTTTGTAGACATTGCCAATATTGTTATAATTACCAGCGATACCTCGTGTATAGTTGAGATCTAAAGAAAGTTTTAAGCTTTTCTGATAATAGTTGAATGCGGTATCAAGATAGCTTGAATTTTCGTCTTTCTTTAATTTATAGGCATTTCCCTGTGTCATATAGATGCCAATAATTTCAATCGTATCATGAAGTTCTTCAAAAAGGTTAAGCGAGATCTTTAAATACTTAAGTGATAAATCCGCATTGTCTTGCTTTTTATATTCTGTTCCAATTCCTTTATAAATAAGGGCTAAAAGCGTATCGTTTTTTAAACTATCAGCAAGGTCAGCTGCTTCAAAATAGGTTTTAACTGCATCATCAGTAAGTCCTGCGTTGCTCTCTAATTGTGCAATTTTTTTAAGGAGGAAAAAATAATCTTTTGCAGTATACGTCAATCGATAGTTACGCATAGCCTCATAGGCATAGTATTCTTGGAAATTATCATTGAGTGAATCTGCGATTTCTGCTTTTAGATCGAGTAGGGATAGAATCTTTTCGGGTTTTTCGTTTCGTGCAATGCGTCGGTCGATCTCATTATCCAAAAGAAGAAAAAGTGAGTCATTGGAAATTTGATCCCGCTTTTTATTAAAATCTTGAATAAAATCATGCTGTCCCCATGAATCAAAGGAAAGCAAGGCTAAAAAAAGTATGACGAGATGGTTTTTCAATAGACGTAAAAATAGAAAAAAAAAATTAATTTGATTCATTTTAATGTCTCTCTGGTCATCTGAGTTGATTTGTTCCGCTATTCTTTCACGCAACGAGTGACTTATTCGACATTGATACCGTAGTAAACGAGATTAGTATTATATTTGTCTACTTTCTTTTTGACTTAAAACAATGAAAAAAATATATAATTGGTTAAGAAATAAATTGCCACGCCCTTTACTAATTCGCTTGAGTTATGTCTTCAAGTTTTTTGCACCGATCCTTTATAAAGGTGATAAGGTCGAATGTCCTGTTTGTGAAAAATCGTTTAGTAAATTTTTATCATACGGCTCAGCAGTTGCGCAACGAGATAATGTATTGTGCCCTTATGACTTAACATTGGAGCGTCACCGATTGATGTGGCTTTACTTGAAAAATAAGACAGATTTTTTCACAAAGCCCGACTTAAAAGTGATGCATATTGCACCTGAGCAATGTTTTCATAAGGGATTTAAAAAGCAGAAAAATTTAGATTATACTACTGCAGATTTAGTGTCCCCAATTGCGGATCTACATTTTGATTTGCACAATATTCCTTTAAAAGATGACCAATATGAAGTCATTTTTTGTAATCACGTTATGGAGCACGTTGAGGATGATTTGAGATGCATGCAAGAACTTTATCGAATCATGAAACCAGGAGGATGGGGAATTCTGCAGGTGCCTATCGATTCGAGTAGAAATTCGACCTATGAAGACAAATCGATTACAAGTCCCGAAGAACGAGAAAAGCACTTTTGGCAATATGATCACGTTCGCTTATACGGAACGAATTATCCTAACCGTTTAGCGGAGGCTGGTTTTCGTGTAGAAACGGTTGATTTTAAAGACGAAATAGGAGAAGCGCTTGTTGAGCGTTATCGTTTACAAAAAGACGAATTACTATATGTCGTACACAAAGATTAATTCAAGCGATAAACTAGTAAATAACGACTTTTTTCGTTTCAATTAATGTGTTATTTTTCATTAGACTGAAAAAATAGATACCCTGAGATGGTAGCTGAACTCGCAGCATGTTATTTTCCGTTATTTGCAGTACGTTAACAGATTCACCAAGGATGTTAACAATCTCGAAGCGATAATCGCTTGTCAAGTCCTGAAAATTGATCGCTACTTCCATACTTGCACTTGGATTTGGATAAACCAACCAAGAAGACTGAACTGGTTGATCATCTAATGCAACAAAATAATTCCCAAAAACATGGTTTTTAAAGTTGAGCAACAGCTGAAGGGCTGCACCAGTTTCGCCATGAGAAACAACACCTGAAGACAAGTCAATATCTCGTAAAGCTTCTGTATAATTAGCATCTATACTGAGAACTAGGGTGCCACCAACCACTTCAGCAATAACATCTTGTTTTTGAGAAAAATAATTGTCGTTGCCCAAGCCGTGTAATTGGAAATTTTGCGTGTAGTCTGCCCCCCCAAAACCCTCATAAGCAACAAATCTATATCCAGCAACCCAACCCCAATGCATTGAGGGTGATTTTGGACCTAGCGGATGACTTTCATCAAATAAGGTGGGATCTTCATTATTAATTGGTTCGTAAACGCCAATTGCAAATTGAATGCTTTCAACAGTTGTCACGTCAAAATTTCCGAGTGGAATGAGCGTGTTTACTTCCTCGCCGGGTTGAACCAAGGCGATCACATCAAGAGGAACGGCTGTTTCAATGCCACCATCATGTATAATGATAAACTTTGAAATATAATACTCCAATCGATTCGTTTTATAAGATTGACCCAGGTTATTTACGGCTGGCATATCCAACGCAAAATCGGCTAGATCTAATCGGTGATTTATTTTTAATGTAATATCTGTTTGGGACCAACTCACCGCAGCTAAACTAATAAGGAGAGCACAAAGTAAACTGTTTTTCATAACGGTATAAATTATAGTACGAATTTAGGTAAAATTTGACTCTTATTTGTTCCTCTTTTTATTAATTCTTTATTTG
>JALQVX010000138.1 GCA_023263555.1 Crocinitomix sp. | reverse complement strand
TGGGAACGATATATGATGGCGCATTGCATGAAATTCAAATTGATGAGTATTTCTTTAATGCGGATGAATCACAAGTTTTAATCGCAACGAATCAAAAGTCGATTTATAGAAGAAGTTTTACAGCTGATTATTATGTGGTTGATTTGCAAACGAATAAATTGACGCAATTATTTGATAAGGGGGGGCAGCAATTGGCCGATTTTTCTCCTGATGGTAAGCAAGTTGCATTTGTTTTTGAGAACAATATTTACATCAAAAATTTGGCGACAAGTAAAATTACACAAGTAACAACGGATGGGAAGAAAAACGAAATCATCAATGGTTCTGCTGACTGGGTATATGAAGAGGAATTTGAAGTGACAAAGGCGTTCTATTGGTCCCCCAAAAGTGATAAAATAGCATACTTGAAATTCGACGAAAGTGCTGTGCATGATTACACTATGGAGTATTATACAGGGGGAACGTATCCCACGCCTTACACCTTTAAATATCCAAAGGCAGGCGAAGATAATTCAAAGTTGAGCTTGTTTATATATGATTTGGAGAGCACAAAAGCTGAAAAAGTGAACACGGGAAATTTTGAGTATATCCCTCGCATGAAATGGTCAACGGCTGAAAATAAATTGGTGTTTTTGGGAATGAACCGTCTGCAGAATGAATTGAGTTATGTGATCTCAGAGGTGAAGGCAAATGGATTAGTTGAAGGACGTGTTTTTTATGTGGATAAGAGTGATACGTATGTCGAGGTAGATAATAATTTAGAATTTTTGGACAATGGCTCGTCTTTTTTAAGAACAAGTGAAAAAAGTGGTTTTAGACATATTTATAAGGTAAATTTTAAAGGAGAGGAAACACAAATTACTTCGGGCGAATGGGATGTGATTGAGCTCGTAGGGGTTGACCTGAAGAAAGAAATCGTTTATTATACTTCTGCCGAAGAGGGGGCTATGTATCAAGCCCTTTATTCAATCCGTTTAGATGGTAAGAAGAAGACTAAATTATCAACTCGAAAAGGGCATAATGACGTAGCTTTTAGTGAGGGGATGAAGTATTATGTGAATTATTATTCTAACGCGAATGAGCCCTACACGATTACGCTAAATGATGCAAAAGGAAAAGAATTAACCGTCTTGAAGAAGAACGAATTGCTTATTGATCGATTGCGTAAACATGCCGTCTCAAAAAAGGAATTCATCACGATTCGTGGTGTTGAAGATGATTTAAATGCATGGATTATTAAGCCCAACGATTTTGATTCCACCAAACAATATCCTGTCTATTTTGATATCTATAATGGTCCAGGTCATAATACCGTAATTGATCAATGGGGTGGCAATAATTTTCTTTACCATCAATTGCTCGCTTCTCAGGGTTATATTGTTATTTCGGTCGATACAAGGGGGACTATGTACAGAGGAACGGCGTTTAAAAATTCGACTTATCTGCAACTTGGGAAATTAGAAACGGAAGATATGATTGCAGTTGCAAAAGCAGTGGGAGAGTGGTCTTATGTAGATGCACAGAGAATTGGAGTAATGGGCTGGAGTTATGGCGGATATATGGCATCATTGTGCATGACTAAAGGTGCAGATGTATTTAAAATGGGCATTGCTGTTGCTCCGGTAACCAATTGGAGATGGTACGACAATATTTATACGGAGCGTTTTATGCGTACACCACAGGAGAATGCTGCAGGATATGACGATAATTCGCCCATTAATCATGTGTCAAAATTAAGAGGTAAGTATCTCATCATTCACGGTTCAGGAGATGATAATGTACATCTTCAAAATACACTAGAGATGGTTAACGCTTTGGTGGGTGTAAATGCGGACTTTGAAATGTTTATTTATCCAAATAAAAATCATAGTATTTATGGGGATAATACGCGTGAGCATCTCTTCAATAAATTACTTGCGTTTACCCTCGCTAACTTATAAATTCCGTTAAATGAAATCGATTTCTAACTTATTTATTTTCTCCTTAATCGCATTTTTCTATGCTTGTGGAAATGGTAATGAATTGACAAATGTAGATCCTCGTGAAGTTGAAACGGTTAATCCCCCTGTTCTTGATGTAGATCCCGACAGTCAGGTAACTATCACGACAACAAGTGGCGCTGATCCCGGAACGTCAAATCCGTCCGGTGACAGAAGTGAAGTGGTTTCTGGAGGAAAGGATGGAATCGAATGGTTAGATTTTGAAACAGCGATAGATCGCAACAATCAAGAACGCAAGTTTATCTTTATTGATATGTATACGGATTGGTGCGGGTGGTGTAAAAAAATGGACGCATCCACGTTTAAACAACAAGCCGTAATCGATTATATTTCTGAACACTTTTATGCTGTTAAAATGAATCCTGAATCGAAGGAATCGATTGCATATAAAGAAGTATTGTATGAATCAAAACAGTACAACGGGAAAGCATACAATGAGTTAGCGGTTAGTTTGTTAGGTGGTAAAATGAGCTTCCCTTCGTTTGTGGTGCTTAATCAACGAGAGGTTAAACGAGGGGTGATTGTAGGGTATCAAACAGAGATGCAGCTGATTAATGCCTTAAAACGTTATATTGACTAGGATTCATGGTGCGCACTCTCTCAATCCTTATTCCTGCTTATAACGAAGCTAATACGATACATTTAATCCTTGAAAAGGTGAGAGATGTTGAGTTGATCAATGGAATTCAAAAGGAAATTATTATTGTGAACGATTGTTCTTCTGACGAAACGGTAGCTGCTGTCGAGAGGTTTAAGGATGCAAACCCTACTTTAAATCTCACGCTCTTTAATCAAGATCGAAATCAAGGCAAAGGTGCTGCCATCAATCGTGCTATTCAACTTTGTTCAGGTGATTACTTAATTGTACAAGATGCCGATTTGGAATATGACCCTGAAGAGTATAATTTGTTATTAAAACCTGTTTTAAAAGCAGATGCAGATGTGGTTTATGGTTCACGATTCGTTGGAGCAAATCCGCACCGAATTCTTTTTTATTGGCATTCTAAAGGGAATAAGTTTTTGACTGGACTTTCCAATGCTATGACGAATCTGAACTTGACAGATATGGAAACCTGTTATAAACTCATTCGGTCGTCCATTGCGAAAGAGATCAAAATAAAAGAAAAACGCTTCGGGATCGAACCTGAAATTACAGCCAAACTCGCAAAAGTAAAAGGCATTAAGATTTATGAGGTTGGTATTTCTTATTACGGAAGAACCTACGAAGAAGGTAAAAAAATAGGTTGGAAAGATGGATTTAGAGCCTTGTACTGTATTCTGAAATACCGCTTTACGAACTAAGAAAATTCGGCGTATTTTTTTTGACCCACTCATAAAATCCAATTATTCATTATATTCATTTCTTAAACTAAAACTAAAACTATGAGTTTCTCCGTAAAGGATAAGTTGAAATATCGTTTTGAGCGATACCTAAATAAAGGTGGGTCCTCCATTTTTACAAGTTTGTTTATTGTTTTTATGGTTTTGTTCCTCTTAATTTTCGGAATTAGATTTGCCATTCTTTATTTCTTTCCTGATTTAAGGAATCCCGATCATACAGGGTTTGGGGATGATGCATGGGTAACGTGGCTGGAACTGACCGATCCTGGAAATATGAATCAAGATAACCATGCTCCGACGTGGTTAAAGATTACGACAGTTCTTTCA
>JALQVX010000240.1 GCA_023263555.1 Crocinitomix sp. | reverse complement strand
CATGGTTTAAATACAGACTCATCCTTTCGATTTGAACGAGGTGTTGATCCCAATACAATTCTTAAAGCAAGAGACAGAGCAATTGCCCTTATTCTAGAGATTTGTGGCGGTTCAGTTGGTAAACTTTATGATTTCTATCCGTCTCCAATTGAGGATAAAGAAGTGATTTTAAATTTTGACCGTTGCCGCAAGCTTTGCGGTGCTCCGATCTCCAACGAAGACATTGTTAAAATTCTAGCCGAGTTAGATATTCGTGTTGTTTCTGATTCAGAAGAATCCATTGTTGTTCGTGTTCCTGCATATCGCATTGACGTCACTCGTGAGGCAGATTTAATTGAGGAAGTTCTTCGGATTTATGGTTTTAACAAAGTTCCGCTTCCAGAAAAACTCAATTCATCCATTTCGTATCAAACAAAACCAAATAAAGAGAAAATTTATAATGTAACCGCTGATTTGCTTGCCGACAACGGTTTTGCAGAGATCATGAATAATTCATTGACATCTAGTTTGGTCTGGGAAAAAATTGAATCAAACTATTTTGATGCCACTAATGATGTACGTGTTTTAAATCCACTGAGTAATGAATTAGATGTAATGCGTCAAAATTTACTCTTTGGCGGATTGCGAAATATTGAACACAATCAAAACAGACAAAATCCAGATTTAAAACTATTTGAATTTGGAAAAGTGTATTCGTTCGTTGATGGAAGTTACCAAGAACGAAAAAAACTTGGCATTTGGATATGCGGTCTAAAAGAAGCTGAAAATTGGGCAACTGACGGGCGTAAGAGCAGTTTTTACACTTTAAAGGGAGCAATTGAGACGATTCTAAAGAAATTGGGGATTGACAAAGCTCCTCATACAATTGACTTGGCGAGTGATTTATTTGAAGATGGATATGGCCTTTCTATCACGAATAAAAACATTGGAGAATTTGGATGGATCAACCCCAAGACATTGAAAGCGTTTGGTGTAAAAAACGCCGTTTATTATGCTGAATTGGATTGGGATCAAATCATTGAATTATCTCATTTAAACAAAATTAACTTCCGCACCATTCCTAAAACGCAATTTGCGCGAAGAGATTTCTCTTTGCTCTTGGATAAGAATATTCGCTTTAGCGACATCCAAACAATTGCCACAAAAGTCGATCGAAAACTACTTAAACAGGTAGGGCTTTTTGATGTTTATGAAGGTAAAAATCTTGAGAAAGGAAAAAAGTCCTACGCAGTTTCTTTCATTTTTCAGGATGAAGAGAAAACATTGAAGGATGCTCAGATTGATGGAATTATGCAGCGCATTCGAGCCGAATTAGAAAAGCAAATTGGAGCTGAATTACGGTAGACATGCCTTACTTTACTGCTGTCTGATTTTCGGCTATACACCTCTTAAAATCTTCTAATTTTTGATCTACAATTTGAGGCCAAAAGTAGGATTTCTTCACAATTTCCTTTGACTTCTTTTTACAAGATGTCAACGTTTCCTCATCCATATCAAGAATAGCCTGAAGAGCTAATGTTAGGCTTTTTATTTCTGGTTTATCAATTAAAATACCGTTCTGATCTATCAAACGAGAAACAGCTCCAACATTGGTCGCCACCACCGCTAGACCGCAGGCCATAGCTTCCAACAAAACGGTTGGCATACCTTCTGCGTGGCTTGGACAAACCAAACAATCATGCTCTAGCAATTTTTCTTTTATTAACAAAGGATCCCTCAGCTCTCCGAGATAAATAATCTTATTTGACTTAATTTGTAATTTCTCATCAATAGGACCGATAAAGGTAAATTCAAAATTGACTTCTTGTTTAACCAATTGTTCAAGCACTTTATTCAATTCTTCAATTCCTTTGCGTCTTTCTGCTCTCCCAACAAAAATAAATCTTCTTGGGGTTCGACTTTTAGGCTCATTATTCTCGCCGCACCATGACTCATCAATTCCATTCGCTTGATGCAAAATACGATCGGCATGAACTCCAAGAGAAGAAATAATGGCATCAATCTGACCACCAAAAGAATAGACATAATCCGCGTTTCTCAAATTCCATTTTACTGAATTTTTCAATAAAGTATACTCGGCCATCACCTTCAAAGAAGGAGCCGTTTGAAAAACCTCAAGTCCATGAAAGTTCACGGTAATTGGACAGTTGAATTGTTTTCTATGCTTCTCTTTTATAAAATGCCAAGCTGTAAAACCTTGTGCATAAATGAGGTCGAAGGACTGAACAATATCTTCCAATTCGAAATAGGCATTTTTTGAATATGTTTTACTCTCGCGAATATAATGACCGGGGAATGGATCTGTTTTCGGAAATTTAACATAGGTTTCGGTCACTCGATTTTGTTGATCAACTGAAAATAAACTTTTAAAAGCTTCGGGGGAATAATTCAGCCCTCCACAATGCAGCACATTAAGATCAATTCCTCGATCAGCAAGTTGACGAATCAGCATCAACGAATGTTTTTGCATCCCTCCTAATTGAAAGGGAAAAATTCCATCCGTTAAAAACAAGATTTTCATTTGACCAAGGTACTAAAATCTTAGCGAGTTGAAACAAGAAGGGTCGATTGATTTACTTCTCAACAACTTTCGCGGAACTGCGCTCGGAAAGGAAATCTTTTTCTTCATTAAGTAGGTTGTTAATGGCAAACGAATTAATTTTCAATGTGAAAGAATTATTTACAGATGAAAATTAAAAAAACAAAAAAAAGAGCGTACAACTGCTTGTACGCTCTAACTGATTAAACAGGCTTCTTGCTAATTTAATTCATTATACTTCCAAATACCTTTTTCAGCAAATCGGTTACTCGAGCAGCAGGATTTTCACGAATCTTCTTCTCTTCTCCTTTAATTAAGAAAAAGAGACCATCCATTCCCTTTTGAGTCACATACCCATCAAGATCGGTATTTACCTCTGTCATACTCGGCGAAAATTGTGCAATTTTATTATAAGCACCTGCCACTGGCTCCCAATAATGTGTCAATTTTACCGTCTCAACAGCGTCGTGGACAACCGGTCTAAACGCTGTCATTAATGCTGATGAAGTTGTGCGCTGTAAAAACATAGTCGCTGCAGAATCAGATCCACGTAGAATGTCAAAGCCATCAGAAATTGACATATTTGTAATAGCATCCACAAAAATTGGTGTGGCTTTTTTTGATGCTTCTTCAGCTGCTCGATTGAACGTTGTTTCTATTTGTGTTACTTTTCCGTCAAAACCATTTTTGACCCCCC
>JALQVX010000213.1 GCA_023263555.1 Crocinitomix sp. | reverse complement strand
CCTTCAGCAACGATTCGATTCCGCCCTTAAGTGTTGCAGTAGATGACGGGCACCCTGCGCACGAACCTTTCAATTCAACAGTTACCACACCGTCTTCAAAGCCAACATAATCTATTGCGCCACCATCATTTTCAACAGCTGGTCGAACATATTCGTTCAATAAATCAACAATAACACCATCCAATTCATTTGGCGCAAATGTTTTACGCGGTTCTTTCACTGCATCAGGATTCGCCTTTTCTTTACTCGCTTCAGTCGGCATCATGATCAACACTTCTTTCCCTTCTGCCAACCACTCACGAATAAATTCGCGTAACTCCATGACGATAAAATCCCAATCAACATTGTCTGTTTTGGTGATGGTGATGAAGTTTCCAGAAATAAAAACGCCGTCAACAAACGGGAATGAAAACAAGGCCTCAGCTAAGGGGGAATATCCTTTTGCTTCTGCACCGCTGTCAAATTGAACACTGTGATCATTCATTAACATGAACTTATTGGCAACAAACTTCATGGTTAATGGGTTTGGTGTCATCTCTGCATATAATGTAATCGGAACTCTTCTTTCTTCCATGGCTTTCTGATTTTGGTACAAATTTACGCTTATTTAGAATGATTATGCGCAATTAATAAGTCAAATTCACAAAAAAGTCAAGAATTTAAAAGAGTGGAATCAAAAATGTATCTTCGTAATGGATTAAAGAAGTCGCACAATTAAGAGGTAAAGCCTACGACTTCCTATTGATGAAAAGATGAAGCGAAAAGATTTTATTAAAACAACAATTGGTTTAGCTTCAGGAGCAACTGCCTTGTCGAGTTTTAAATATGACGAAGATACTATCCAATCTTCTGAAAAAATCATCCCCAAAAGTTTACAACCTGGCAATAAAATTGCTTTGACAGCCCCTGCAGGTTCGATTTGGAATAAATGGCATATTGAAAAAGTAGAAAAAATTTTGCACGAAAAAGGATATCATACGATTAAAGGTGAAACACTTTATTTGCAAGACGGTTATTTGGCAGGGTCGGATGAAATTCGAGCAAAAGAATTCATGCAATTTATTGCGGACAAATCGGTTCATGGAATTGTGACCATGCGCGGAGGGTGGGGTTGTCAACGCATTTTAGATCGACTTGATTATTCAGTGATTGCTGCTAATCCCAAAGTGATTATGGGATTTAGTGATATCACGTCATTGATTAACGCTATTTATACAAAAACTGGATTAGTGACCTATCATGGCCCCTGTGGTTATTCATCATGGGGCAATTTTACCGTAGACGAAGTGACGCGTGCGCTCGTTGATGGCAAGCCATTTAAAATGAGTAATCCATTAAATTATCGAGAAGACCTCAAAACGTGGGTTCCAGGAAAAGCAGAAGGCGAATTAATTGGTGGCAATTTAACCGTATTAGTGGCTATGATCGGAACGGCATATGAACCAAAATGGGATCGTAAAATACTCTTCTTAGAAGAAATTGGAGAAGAACCCTATCGGGTCGATCGGATGTTGTGGCAACTAAAACAACGGGGAACATTTGATCTAATAAAAGGTCTTGTGCTTGGATCATTTAAAGATTGTGAGCCGGAAGAACCTGAAAAATCATTCACACTCGCCCAAGTTTTTGAACAACATTTTGCAGGTTTTAAAATACCGATTTACCAAGGTGCTGCGATTGGTCATATTGCACCTAAATTTACAGTGCCCATTGGCGTGAGAGCAGAGATGGATGCAGATGCATTTACAATTACCACGCTCGAACGATCTGTATTGGTGTAAGAGCTAAAAAATAGTAAATTTACCGTCATTGTATAATACAGCTAGATGATTCCTTTTTTAAGCAAGTATAAATTCTTTTTCCTCACCGCATTGGTCAGCTGCTTGCTCTTGGCATGGTTCTATGGACCCGTTTTATTTGCTCCCAATGATTATTTATTTGCTCCAGATGGAGACGGAATAAAAAATTACTATACCTATATCTATCAAGCACACTACGGCGATTCATTCAGTGAATTTAAAGGGATGAATTATCCTTATTATGAGCACATTGTTTATACAGATGCCCACCCATTACTTTCTTGGCTTGTTGGAACGCTCGGCTTGGCAGATTATGCTATTGGTATCCTCAATCTTTTGATGTTATTCTCTTATCCGATCGGGGCGCTCTTATTATTTAGCATACTCTCCCATTATAAAGTCGATTCGTGGTGGGCAGTTGCGGGAGCAGTGTCTATTGCTTTTTTATCGCCGCAGGTTTTTCGAATGGGAGGACATCTTTCCCTATCCTATGTTTTTGCCATTCCTCTGATGTGGTGGTTATTGATTCAATGCGTTAATCGCAAACCATGGATTTGGTCGGCTTTGACAAGCCTTTATTTAATCGGCTTCTTTTTTACGCATCCTTATTTGGGCATGATCATGATCTTTTTCGGTCTTGTTTTTTGGATGGTAAGAGCCATTGCTGACCGCTCGAAGGTTAAGTCGAGTCTCATCCATATTGCGCTACATATCATACTACCTATTCTCGTTTTTCAGGGTTATGTAGCCGCGACAGATACACATATTGACCGACTTTCAAACCCTGCTGGTTTCTTTGACTATTATGCCAGTTGGAAATCAGTTATCATTCCGCACCACGGCCCACTCCGGTCTGTTGCCCATATCTTTGATATCAATATTGGGAATTGGGAATCGTGGAGTTATATCGGTTTTACTACCCTTGTTTTTGTTGGGTTTATAGGAATGTATCTACTGAAACAAAGCAAGAACATATCATTTCGAGCGCTGTTAAAAAGTGAACTCTTCCTCTTTTTAATTGCAGCTTATTTAATTTTACTCTTTGCTTTTTGCTTTCCACTAAAATACAGTTGGTTAAGATGGGTTACTGACCTTTTCGGGCCTTTAAAGCAATTTAGAATACTCGGTCGATTCGCGTGGGTCTTCTATTATGTCTTCACCGTTTCGGCAATCGTTGGATTTTACCGACTGTATTTAAAAGAAAAAAAGAAAGGACTACTTCTTGTCTTCGCATTAGGGATTGTGTTTTACGTCTTGGAATTTACTCCTGCTCACCAAGATATGGCAAAAAGTATCAGTCGATCAGAAAATGTATTTAAACCAGAATCTCTTGAACCAGATTTATCAGAAGCAATTCATTTTGTTGAAACGAATGATTTTGACGCCATCTTATTTCTCCCTTTTCAGCACATGTCCAGCGAAAACATCATGTTATTAGGCGCAGAAGGTGCAAATTACGACGCTTTTTTAATGAGTTATCATACACAATTGCCCTTAATCAACAGTATTTCTTCTCGTATGTCTTTGTCTGAGGCTAAACGCGTCAATTCTTATTTCTCTCCAGGGTTTATGGAAAAGGAGTTGACATATGATTTACCGAAAGAGGCGAAAATAGTTTTGGTTAAAAACAGAGACTTATTGAGCAATGAAGAGTTGCGCATGATTTGGGAATCAAAAATTATTTTTGAAAATGAGACCTATTTAATCTTCTATTTCGATCAAGACAAATGGAACAGTCCAGCTCGTTTTAATAAAATAATGGAACAAGAAAAACGTGCACAAATTGATGTTGGGCAAGGCTGGCGAAGCGACACTTCGGCCGTTTGGTTCTATTATGAAAGTTTTGATACCTGTAAGACGCAACTCGAACATGTACAAATTTTAGGAGGATCAAACGCCTATCGCAATAAAAAAGAAAGTTGGAGTACGCTTGTTTCTTTGGATAGTGATGTGATTTTACCGGGAAAATACACCGTTAGTTTTTGGTATTATTTGCGAGTAGACCGACCAGATGTAGAAGCTGTTGTAGAAGCAAAATATGCGTCTGGGGATTCTTCGACATGGGTTGCC
The DNA here is from genome assembly GCA_023263555.1 of Crocinitomix sp. GTDB lineage: Bacteria > Bacteroidota > Bacteroidia > Flavobacteriales_D > Crocinitomicaceae > Crocinitomix. The sequence goes on along the minus strand of JALQVX010000213.1, from coordinate 11,918 downwards.
CAATTTGATGTTAAACAATCAACCGTTATTTCAGGAGATTGGTGCAGAGTTGAAATGGAATTTGAGACAACTGCTTCTATGAAAACATTCAACTTCTTATTGACAGGAAATGGCAATCGTCAACCGTTTATTGTAGATGAGTTTTTGATTCAAAAAGCCTATGATCATCCTCTTTTTAGGCGTGAATTGCACAATAAAGTGCCCTATGTCATTTACAATAATTACTGGCTCCATCAATTTTCATTCACCGTTCAACACCCGCTTTATCCCTCCATTAAGAACTAATTATGGACGTTTTATTCACTGAAATTTACGCCACTTTTAAGCGCGAAGAAAATGAAGAGGTTGCGAAAGGAATGAAGACGTATATGCGTGGACAATTTGACTACTTAGGCCTGAAATCACCCATTCGAAAAGCACTGTCTAAGCCAATTGTTGCAGAATTAGCAAAAGAGCCAAAGACAATCGTTTATCCACTTATCAAAAACTTGTGGAACCGTCCCGAGCGAGAGTTTCATTATTTGGCATTAGACCTTTATTTCAAAGTAGCAAAAAAAATGATGGAGGAGGAAGACCACGTCTTGTTGGAATGGATGATTTGCCAGCATTCATGGTGGGATACTATTGATTTTATAGCACCCAAATTAGTTCGTATTTATTTTGATAAATTTCCGCATCAACGCAATAAAATAGTAGACAATTGGATAAAGTCAGAAAATGTTTGGCTTCAGCGCAGTTCCCTTCTATTTCAACTCAAGCAAAAAGATGAAGTAGACTATCCTTTTATGATTTCTACGATTGAACGATTAACCGGTTCGAAAGAATTTTTCATCAATAAAGCGATTGGTTGGCTATTACGCGAACATTCAAAACGAATTCCCCTTGAAATTAAGGCGTATATCGACTCACATCAAAACCAATTGTCAACGCTTTCAGTGAGAGAAGGATTAAAATATTGCTAGGTCTATTTCCGAAACAATACCTTGAAAAAATTCAATGATTCACGCGCTAGAATGCGCAGATTCACTTTACTAAACACAACATCAGGTTTCAACACCACCGTTGCCTTTTTGAATTTCACCTTCCGTTTGGCAGCCAATTTAATAAACTCTAAATCAAATAAAAATCGGTCGATCTGTGTATCCATGAAAACTGCGGCACCCATCCGATTAAACCCTTTAATTCCGCATTGAGAATCGTCAGTTGGGAGGCGCAAAAAGGTCTTTAATGTCCACCGTAAAAATTTAGAAATCAACTTACGGATAAAAGGAGTGTCATTATAATAGGCGGCACCACGGTGACCGGGAACGACGTCAAATCCTTGTGTTAAAGTGGTATAAACGGCTAAAAAACTATCTTGCGTATAAGGGAAATCAATATCAGTATAAATAATTAGATCGTGCTTTGTTTCAGAGACTCCCTTGCGTAATGCAAATCCTTTTCCTCTATTTTGTTCGTATGAAATAATTTTAACGGAAGGTATTTCTGATTTCAGAAATTTTAGGTGCTCTTGAGAAACATTTTTTGAAGAACCATCATTGACAATGACCAATTCAATGGTGAAATGACCAACTTTTTCGAGAGAATTAACGGAATCCACGACAACCTTCTCCCAATTTAAAGGAGGATTATAGCAGGGGAGTACTAATGATATGTGTTGCGCGGTGCTAATTGAAATCCTGTTTCTAAAAACAAAAAAACGCAATTTAACTGAATTTATGCGATTGTCATTGAAAAAGAATATTTCTCTGTTTGGGAAAACAGATCCAGTTTAGGGATAATTCCGTATTCATTTCTGTCAAAGGTGGTGACTCGCGCCTTTAAAAGTGGCTCGGTCAACAAGAATTAGATCAATTATTCGTACTTTTCCGAAAAATTCGAAGTTAAAATAAATGGTCCGATTTATAGTAGGAATAACAGGGGGAAGCGGTGTTGGTAAAACCACATTAATTAACCAATTGTATGAAGAGTTTCAAGGAAAAGTTTCAACTTTTTCATTGGACAATTATTACCTACCAAAAGAAGATCAAATTAAAGATGAGAATGGTGTCATTAACTTTGATTTACCCACGGCATTGCATGCAGAAAATTTGGAACGCGACATTAAGTTATTGACAAAAGGTGAACGTATTGTGCAACCTGTTTATGGCTTCAATAATCCATCTCACGAAAAAAGCGTCATTTACATTGAACCACGTGAATTATTAATTGTGGAAGGTTTGTATGTGATGCATTATCCTTTTTTAAGAAATGTTTTAGACTACTCCGTTTACTTGACAGTTGACAAAGCCTTGCAATTAGAGCGGCGATTGCAACGAGATGTTCGAGAACGCAATTACAAAGAAGAGGACATCCTTTATCAATGGCATAACCACGTATTACCGTCTTATGATGCGCACGTGCGGCCTTATAAAAAAGATGCTAACCTTATCATTACAAATAATGAAAAGTTTGACGATAATATTCATATCTTAATGGATAAGATTCACGAAAAGTTAGATACACCGCTGCTATAAATAACGGTATCATTTTTGTTGCAAGAGAAAATCATGAGAATACAGACTAAACGGAAATTTATTTGGACAGCGCTCATTGGGTTTTCGTTTTGGATAATCGGATCATTTCTCTACCATTTTCAGCTGTATCCAAGTTTAGAGCAAGGTGGTATTGATGATTTCGAAGAAGCTTTTCTAGAGCAGTCGGAACAACTAGCAACAGAATTAAGGTATTTCACACAACAATTTCCAGAAGAAGGAACAGAGGATGAGCGTTTTGCATTAGCCGAAAAGTTTGAAGAAGAAACAGGTTTTGCCTTTTTCTCTTTTAATGGAGATACCCTTGATCTTTGGTCAAGTAATCGTATTGCTTTACCTCATCCAAGCGATTCGTACTGGGAACAACATATTCTTGTACTACTCGACAATGGATGGTATAAAATCGAAACCATTCGGGACGAAGAGCGCTTATTTGTCGGCGCTTTTTTAGTCAAAAATGAATATAAATTCGAGAATGAAGACCTGGTTAATGAGTTTTCACAGCGTTTATCGCCGCACCTCAAGGGCGAAATTACCTTTACCCAAACCGGTTATCCTGTGCATGATAAAGATGGCCGTGTTCTATTTTCCATTCTGCCAGCACAAGAAAAGGGCAGTAATCATCCCTTAGAATTGATTGTTTTTTTCTGTTATATTTTGGGATTTGTCATCCTCTTTCAGTTATTGATTAATGCGTTTCAACGTTTACTCATTTCAAAACCTGTTTTACTCATTATCTTCCCGATTTTTGTGGTGTTCCTTCGATACATATGGCTGAAGTCTGGTTTTAGAGGTTTTTTCAGTCGTTTCGAACTTTTTAATCCCGAATTATTTGCCTCATCTGAAATGGCTCCTTCATTGGGGGATTTGATTATAAACGTCTGTATTTTTTACTTTTTAGTTCACTTTTTACTCAAAAGAACACGAAATTGGTTCGAAAAAGGAAATTTAAAACTAAAATTGGTCGTATTTGTTGTCCCTCTCTTCTTAACCAGTTTTTATGTAGCCTTTCAAATCAATGAAATTATCAAATCCTTGGTTTACAACTCTAAGATTTCATTTGACTTAGAGCATTTATTTGACCTTGACTTATACAGTTTCTTGAGCATTGCTCTTATTGGTGCTAGTTTTTATGCGTATTTCAAATTCATTCAGTACATCATCATTCAACTCAAAAAAAGCCAGTTTGAATGGAACCGTTTGTCTTTTTTATGGGTTATCACTTCTTTCATCTATGTCATTACCGATCAGCTTTATTTTAATCAAAGTATTTTAACCTCCTTTTGGCCGATCTTTTTGAGTGGATCTTTGTTGTGGTTTCATTATAAAGAGAAGGATTATAAATTCGTGCATGTCATTAGTATGTTGGCCTTTATTTCGTTTTATGCCAGTTATATTTTACAGGGATATACGAGCGATCAAGAGCGAGAAATACGAAAATTTAGAGCTGAAACAATTGCACAAGACAAAGATATTTTTTCGGAATTCGAATATGCAGAGCTCGAATCAAAATTTGAAGCAGACGAATTTATATTACCCTATTTTGAAGGTTATTTTGATCACTCTGCCTTTAGTGAAAAACTAGAAGAACGCTATTTTTCAAAGTTAAAAGATAAATATCAACTCAAGTTTTTCCTTTACGATCGTCGTCAACATATTCGCGAAGACCCACGGAATTTTGATGTAGAAGAGTTTGATCGTTTTCAAGATATTGTAAACGCATCCGGCACGCGATCGGACATTTCAGATCATGTCTATTTTATTGATGACTATACAGATAAATTGAGTTATATCATGGTTTCACCCATTTTTGGGAACGATTCACTTTATGGCTATTTGATTACTGAATTAAGGTCGACCAAGTTTCCAGAGGATATCGGACTTCCTTCATTATTGTTAGATGATCGAACCACGACATTGAGTCAATTGAAAAACTACTCCATTGCAAAATATGTCGACAATAAGTTGGTGACACGAAAAGGAAACTTTAACTATCCTACCATTACTTCACCTTGGTTTGCTCGTACAAATGCATTCACAACGCGCAATGGCTATAGTCACTATATCTATCAAGATGAACCTGGCAATTATACCTTAGTTTCGAAAGAAGTAAGTTCGGGATTATCGCTATTCACATCCTTCTCCTATTTGCTGATCATTTTTGGTGTGCTTTTATTATTGCCGTTGGCCTATAATCAATTACAACGTGAAATCTCATTCAAGAATATCAAACTCAATGTAAAAATTCAGGCGGTCCTCATCAGCCTCATCTTTATTACGCTGGTAGCTTTTGCTATTGGAGCGGGAATGTATGTCGCGAAACAAAACTTGGACACGAATAAAGATTTAATCAAAGAAAAAATAGGTTCGGTAAAAATTGAATTGGAAAACAAGCTACGCAGTCAAGAAAGTTTAGATGCATCAGAATCCGAATACCTCGAATTTCTATTGAAGAAATTTTCAAATGTTTTTGTTACAGATATTAATATATACGATCGAAAAGGAGATCTTTTAGCCTCCTCGCAGCCGAAAATTTATTCGCAAGGATTGATATCGAAAAAGATGAATACAGCTGCCTATCGCGCAATTCATTTGAATAATTCGAGCGAATATATACATCAGGAGAGTATTGGAAAATTAAATTATCTCTCTGCTTACAAACCATTCTTGAATGAAAAGGGAGATTTTTTAGCCTTCATTAATGTACAATATATTTCACGCCAACACGATCTCGAAAATCAGATTTCTGGCTTTCTCTTGGCGATTATAAATATTATGGTCTTCATGCTTGCTTTCTCGACGATCCTCTCCATCACGGTTTCCAATCGATTAATTCGACCGCTAAAATACATTCAAGAAAGTTTACGAACTGTGCAGATTGGATCTCGATTATCTCCGATTGTTTATGATCGAACGGATGAAATTGGCGACCTGGTTAAGGAATACAATAAAAAAGTAGAAGAACTTCAACAGAACGCAGAAGCCTTAGCAAAAAGCGAGCGAGAAAGCGCATGGCGAGAAATGGCAAAACAAGTGGCCCACGAGATTAAAAATCCATTGACCCCAATGAAATTGTCCATTCAACATCTTTCACGATCCATTAAATTAGCAGATGAAGATTCTGAAATACGCTTGCAACGTGTAACCAAATCGTTGATTGAGCAAATTGACGCACTGACCAAGATTGCCAATGAATTTTCCAATTTCGCTAAGATGCCAAAAGCGAAAGAAATTGAATTGGATTTATCCGAAGTTTTAACAAATAGTGTAGCTGTTTTTGCTGAATATGATCAACATGACTTTAGCCTAACGATAGAACCGAAAACAGAAGCGTTAGTTTGGGCGGATAAAGACCTTTTGTTACGTGTTTTTAATAACCTGATTAAAAATGCCTTACAATGCGTTCCTGTAGGATCAACTGGGAAAATTAAAATTATTCTAACCGAGCAAAATGATTCCTATACTGTGTCTGTCAAAGACAATGGCGTTGGAATTAAACCGAGTGAAAAAGATAAAATATTCGTTCCTTACTTTACAACAAAGTCAAAAGGAACGGGACTTGGATTAGCTATGTCAAAACAAATTATTGAAGGAATGAAAGGAAAAATATGGTTTGAGTCGCAGCTAGATGTTGGAACAACTTTTTTCATTACCTTCCCTAAATTAAAATCTTAAAATGAACACGTATACACTTATAATAGGGATCTCGTTGGTTGTTATTATTTCCTTTTTTTTTAATATAATTTCCAAAAAAACCAATATCCCAAGTGTATTGCTCTTGATTGGTTTAGGTGTTTTAATTCAATTTTTACCCGAAAAATACAATGCTGATGTATACGCAAATTTGAGCACATTAGAAATAATTGGAAACGTTGGATTGGTCATGATTGTGTTAGAAGCTGCCCTAGATCTGCATTTGACTCAAGAGAAAAAGGGCTTGATCTTCAACTCTTTTTTGGTGGCTTTTATCGCCTTAGCTATTTCTTCTTTTGGTATCGCGACATTGATCTATTACACTATTCCAGGTGCTAATTTATCTTATTATAATTGCATGATTTACGCCATTCCTTTATCGATTATGAGTTCTGCGATAATCATTCCGAGTGTTGGTGGATTAATGGGACAAAAGAAAGAGTTTATGGTATATGAAAGCACCTTTTCGGATATTCTGGGGATTATGTTCTTTTATTTTATGATTGAATCTGCAGAAAAGGACGGCTTTCAAGAGGTGGCCACCTATATTGGTTTAAACATACTCGTAACGGTTGTTGTTTCAATCATCTTGTCGTATGCTATGGTGTTTATTTTCCAGCGACTGACATCACAGGTAAAATTGTTTTTGGTTATTTCTGTGCTGATGCTCATGTACGCCCTTGGTAAAACATTCCACCTTTCTTCTTTGCTGATCATTCTGGCCTTTGGATTGGTTCTTAACAATACCAAGCTCTTCTTTCAAGGTCGAATGAGTTCATGGGCAAACGAGGAAAAGGTAAAGCCTATTTTGAAGGATTTCCATTTGCTCACACTCGAATCTGCTTTTGTGATTCGAACTTTTTTCTTCGTCATATTTGGTATGTTCATCACTCTCGATTCGGTCCTTGACTACCGCATTGCTTTAATCAGTGTTGCCATAATTGGTATTCTTTATGCTGTGCGTTACGTGGTGCTGAAATTAATAGTGAAAAATGACATTACACCGCAACTTTATATTGCACCTAGGGGATTAATTACGATTCTCTTGTACTTCGTCATAAGCGGTCATCCTGAATTTACAATTAAAGATTTTAACCCTGGTATTTTGCTCTTTGTTATCCTTATCAGTAGCATCATCATGACCGTTGCATTAATTACGTATAGAGGAGAAAATGTGCGTGAAGTTTTATTGGGTACACTTCCTAAATTGAAAGTAGATAAGGACAAAAATGGGAAGGATGATTTCCAAGATCGTATTGATAGAAATGTAGAGGATCAAGATTTTAATCCATTTTCATAACGGATATCGTTTAACAATTCAAGTACATCCTTTTTAAAGAGCACTTTTTCTAAAAAAGAAGCGGTAAAAAAATAGTTACCTTTTCATTCTCGATACATAGTAGGGAAAGAAAGTGAAAATGAACAATACCAAAATCATACATCAACTGCAGCATGGCGATCATGAAAAAGCCTTTGCGCGGTTGTACAGCTATTTTCCCAAAATGGAAACGTATATCCGTAACAATTCGGGTTCAAAAGATGAGGCGCTGGACACCTTTCAAGACGCACTAATCATTCTTTATAAAAAAGTTCAAACCTTGCCTGCTGATACTGATATTAAGGTAGACGGTTTTTTGGTGAATACCTGTAAATTATTATGGAGCAATGAACTGAGAAAGAAAAAAGTACGCCAAAGTTCAGGAGATGGAGCGCTCGAATATTTGGCTTATCAAGACGAAATTCAATCGCATATAGAGAAAGAAGAAAAATTAGTCAAAGTAGAATCAATCATAATAAATATAGGAGACAAATGTAAAGACATACTCGTGGCGTTCTATTATAAGAACTTTTCCATGGAAAAAATAGCCGAAGAATTTGGTTTTAAAACGATTCAATCCGCAAAGGTTCAAAAATATAAGTGCATGGAAAGTGCACGTGATCTTGCCTTAAAAGAATCAACCTCTAACCCTCAATAATTCGCGCCATGAGAAAAGAATTAGAACAAATCGAAAAGATTGAGCAGTATCTAAAAGATGAATTATCAGCTGCCGAAAAAGTGTCCTTTGAAGCCGAAATAGCGCATGATCCTATCCTGCAATCACAACTTAGTTTTCAAGCAGATTTAGTGTCGAACATAGAACGTATTGGTTTACGATCATCTACAAAAGCGGCTTATAAAAAATACCTCTTTAAAAAAATTGCATTGATTTCTGCTGCCGTTATTGGGGTCTTAACCTTCATTACAATTGCAACGATCTATTTCTCGACGTCAACTAATCCACCGAAAGATGGCAGCCAAGATGAGTTTGGAACGGATGTGGAAATTGTCCAACCCAGTGAACAAATCGTTCCACTTTTGGAAAATGATTCGCTCTACGAAGAGGTAGATTCTTTATCTACCGTAGTTGATGAAATTGATTCGATACTAAGTGAAGCATTCCAGCCAGAACTTGTGCCTCTCCGTTTAATTTATTTACCTGAGAATGATCCTCTTTTTGCAGAAGCGAACGCATTGCTCAATCAAGAATTATTTGAAATCAATCCAATGCGAGATACCGTAATCGAATCGGAAAACGGAATCGTCGTTTACATTCCGGCAAATGCTTTTGATACACGATCTAGACAGGTTGATTTTATCCTTCAAGAAGCAATGACGCCTGCAGCGATTATGTATAGTGGATTGAATACTATGACTGAATCGGGCGAAGAATTAGAAACGGGTGGCATGTTTTATTTGGATGCTTTTGCCAATGGAAAGCGGGTCAATCTCCTCAAAAAATTAACCGTGGACATTCCGAGTGACCCCACTAAAACCGGCATGCAATTGTATGAAGGTGCAAAAGATGAGGCTGGACAAATTTTGTGGAAAAACCCGAAAGATTTTACGAAACCACTCCTCTCCGTTGAAATCACAGCCTTGGATTTTTATCCTCCTGGTTATGAAAAACAAATGAATGCTTGGGGTTATTTAAATAAGGCTTTTATTGATAGTTTGTATTATTCATTTGCAGGAGAATGTAGAGAAGAAAATGAGCCGTCATTAAAATCTTTGAACATTACAAATGATATTGGACCCGTACGTGAAGATTCAAAACGTGATCGAGTACGTTCTGAAAGCGAATCCAGCGAAGATATGCTGCCTTCCGAAGAATTAGATTCTGCTGTGTTTATACCCTTTGATTGTGGCGTCAATCCGGCTTCTGTTCAAACCATTTGGAATAAAAAATTCAACAATACGAATTTAGCCACAAAAGAATTTGAAGCACGAATGCCATGGATTTACCGCACCTGTAATACCGCTATCCTCAACCTTTATATCAACAATATAGCTAAAAACTTATATGAAGTTGATCAATTGGTGGCGGAACAATTAGATGGGAATTTAAAAGAAAAGTTTCTTCAATTTGCTGCCTTGAAACAAGGTAAAGTAGAAACGAGTTCAACCGCTCAGAAGGAATTGAATGCCTATTATTTAACCAAACGAAAAGCATTAGAAAGTGTTATAAAACGAACCAATGATGCTTATTGGCAAAAGCAAGATTCATTGGATTGCGCAATGAATCGCCAAACGACAGCGCCCAACGAGCGTTATATTTCGAATAAAAACTAAATCAATGAACAAGAACTTGCCTATAATTCTGCTCGTGTTTATCGCGAATTGGGTCTGCAAAAACCCATTCCAAGAGCCAATCCTTTGGTTCAGTTTGCGAACCGAGACACACAGCAAAATCGTTCTCGCCCAACGACATCATTACAAGCCAACCGACCAGTGCTCCGCGCCAATATAAGCTCCTTGGGCTGGCGCAACGTCGATTGTCTGCTGTCGGTGAGTAGAAATCGTGAAAGTGTGGCTATTCAAGGAAGCGGGCGGACGACCTCCTTGACTTATTCCCCTATCAATTTAACCGTTCAAAACGCGGATGAATTCAATAAAATCAATGTCTATATTGTTCCCAAAGCATTTAATTCCTATATAAAACTGGATGGTAATAAATTCAACTATATAAATAGTTTAAATGATGGCTTAACGTATCGAACACTAGCTATCGCATGGGCAGCAGATGGATTCTACGTTTATCAAAACGAAAAAACCCAACCAGGATCGAGAACTATCGTACTTGAAAAAATGGCAAAAGAACAATGGGAGGCGCTCACTAAATCAAACTTAGCAGCGATCAACGGAATGACAGCCGAATTCGACTATTTGGAATACCTCAAAAAAGACGAAAAGCGCCAAAATAGCAATAAAGACAAGCGCGACTTAAAACGCAAAGCTCGGCCGTATGTTTTTCCTTGTGATGATTTGGGAGATGTACGCAGCTCTATTAAGCCAATGACTAATGTCAGCCAGAATGATGGTACTTTTGAAAGGTCAGTAAACACAGCTTCTTTTCCAGGAGGTATGTCCGCCATGAACAAATTCATAGCAGAAAATATAGATGCGCAGTCAGAAGAATTGCGTAAACCTGTTACAGTTTCTGTTGGCTTTACCGTCGAGAAGGATGGAAGTTTAACCAATATATCAATTTTGAAAGGTCACAGTCCAGTTTTAGATGCAGAAGCCATTCGCTTAATACAACTCATGCCCAATTGGATTCCGGGAACCGATATCAATGGGGAATCGTGTGCCTCGAAAATGACTCTTAATATTGACTTTGCTGCAACCAAGAAACAGGACTAAAAACCAACTTAAGTATGCGCTTAAATTAAATCGCACGGTTTTGTTGCGGATGAATATCCGCGAGATTTTTGTTTGGCGAAGGATGAATATCCTTCGCAGCGAGCAGCGACTAACAGAAGAGATTTCGTAATCTCATCAGCTTAGGACTGAGTTGATAATATATCCTTCTCAGCAGCATTACTAACAGCTCTAAAAACTAACCCGCGCTCCCCACATAACGGCCAATTGGTTTTGACCTCCAACATCTAACCACCCTGTATTTAAATAGCGTGATTCAATTAAGCCACTTAAACGATCATTAAATTTTAAGGTCGTTCCCATTCCAAAATGCCATGATAAGCCATAAACATCGTTTGTAAATTCCTTAAATTCAAAAAAACCAGTTCCTGTAAACAAATAGGGGTTAAATGGTTTACTTTCAGGCATAAAGTGATAGGCGAATTGCAAATTTGCATTATGCGTCATTCCCATATCATTTTGATTGTCCGGTTGTTGACCTGCAACATATTCGATCGAAAAATTAAAATTTCGCTTGATATTAAAACCTAAACGGCAGCCATTCATAAAAACGGCATCATAAGCAATATTATCCACGAAGAGAAAAGGCCCCATGACATAATCTACATAAAAGGGAAACATTGGTTTTTTAGTATTTACATCTTGACAAAATCCATGATTGCTCATACCAATCAAAGCCACTGCCATAAAGAGTCGTAAGAAATGTTTTTTCATGTTCATTCATTTTAAAGGTTCGTTGTCCACTAATTTACCGAAATCGATTTAAACTTCAAAAATGTCAACTCAATATGTATAGCTTTTTACTCAATAATTTACCCCAATTACATTATGATTGATGCTCCAAATACTCCTCAGCAATACGCAGATGTTCCATTCTCTTTTCTTGGGGCAAATTATCGAAATTTCGGACGAGCATACTCAAGCGTGGATTTTGCAAGAAAAATTCCCGTTGCTTGTCCATAAATCGCCAAAACAAACCATCCCAGATCGCT
>JALQVX010000087.1 GCA_023263555.1 Crocinitomix sp. | reverse complement strand
TGCATAGCGCGCTAGAGCCACTGAGGCACGCGAGCGCTCAAAAGACGCTCAACCTGCGTGAGCGACTGGGCAACATACACAACCTCTTCGCAACAACAAAGGGCACTGATGATCTTCGCGGGGTGCAGCGGGTCGTGAAACGAATAAAGAATTTTGCAGATTTCTCGATATTGCAATCGGTTCGAGTTATGAGTTAGAAACGCAAAGCATATTAGCTAGTCGAATTTTTAATATAGGAACGGAAGAATTAATTCGTGATATTCACGAAGTTCAGCGTATGCTATTTACACTCAAAAAAGTGATGTCAAAAAATAATGATTAATAAGTTTATTTATAAGCAATAACAAGCTGCTTTTTGGAGATACTTTATACTCTATACTAAGTACTTGGTACTAATAAAAAAAAAATGAAAACAGCCTATATAGTAAAAGCCTACCGAACAGCAGTAGGGAAAGCAAATAAAGGAGGATTCCGATTCTCACGACCGGATGATTTAGCTGCAGATGTCATTAAACACATCTTGGCGGAAGTACCTCAATTGGATCAAGAATTAATTGATGATGTCATTGTGGGGAATGCCATGCCTGAAGCCGAGCAAGGTTTAAATGTTGGTCGTTTTATCTCATTGATGGGTTTAAACACGGAGAAAGTGCCTGGCATGACTGTGAACCGTTATTGCTCCTCTGGTATTGAAACCATGGCAATCGCAAAAGCAAAAATTGAAGCCGGATTAGCGGATGTAATTATTGCGGGTGGAACGGAATCAATGTCTGCGATTGCAATGGGGGGATGGCGTGTTGTACCTAATGCTAAAGTAGCAAAAGTTCACGCGGATTGGTACTGGGGAATGGGGAATACGGCAGAAGAAGTGGCACGACAATTTGGGGTTTCGAGAGAAGCACAAGATGAGTTTGCAGTGAAATCGCACCTTAAAGCCTTGAAAGCAATCGAGGAAGGTAAATTTAAAGATCAAATTGTTCCTATTCACGTCAATGAGGTGTATTTAGATGAGAATGGTAAAAGAGCCGAACGTGTAAATATTGTTGACACAGATGAAGGTCCTCGAATGGGTACATCTATGGAAGCTTTATCAAAATTACGTCCTGTATTTGATGCAAAGGGAACGGTAACCGCAGGAAATGCTTCGCAAATGTCTGATGGTGCAGCCTTTTGTTTAATGATGTCGGAAGAGATGATGAAGCAATTGAATCTAGAGCCGATTGCGCGCTTAGTTTCATACAAAGTTGTCGGTGTTGAGCCGCGTATTATGGGGGTCGGACCGGTAAAAGCAATTCCTGGTGCCGTTGAAATGGCGGGTTTGAAAATAAATGATATTGATTTATTTGAGCTCAATGAGGCCTTTGCTTCGCAATCAATTGCGGTGATTAAAGAAACAGGAATCAATCCGGATAAGGTCAATGTAAATGGAGGAGCAATTGCATTAGGTCACCCACTCGGCTGTACAGGAGCAAAATTGTCTGTTCAAGTCATGAGTGAATTAAAAAGAACAGGTGGCAAATATGGTGTTGTAACTATGTGTATCGGCACAGGACAAGGTGCTGCAGGTGTAATTGAAATGATGTAAAATTGGAACACGAAGTTGAAATAAAAGCGGTTGATGTCAATCTAATAAAAGGATTGAGATACAAAGTTTTGTGGCCGCACCTGGAAGGAGAGGAGCACTGTGAAATTGCTCCCGATCGCGAAGCGACAACCTTTCATTTGGCAGCCGTACACGGTGATCGGGTAGTGGGAACTTCCACGTTTATCATTGATATTAATCCAAAATTTGAGGAGAAAAATCAATACCGATTAAGAGCTATGGCAACTGATCCTGAAGTGAGAGGATTGGGTGTGGGAGCTAAAATAATTCGTGCCGCTGAAGAAGAATTGCGCAAGAAGGGGGTCAAATTATTATGGTGTGATGCCCGATTGATTGCCACAGGATTCTATGAAAAATTGAATTTCAAAATAAAAGGTCAGGTATACCAAGTGCCAAAAATAGGACCGCATAAATTAATGTTTAAAGACTTATAAATTATAGAGTGATGGAAGATAAAAAGCCAATTAAAGGAGCAGAATTTATTATTCGTGAAATGAATTGCGAAGATATTTTTACACCTGAAGATTATACAGAAGAGCAACGAATGATTGCACAAACATGCCTTGATTTTATTCGCCAAGAAATTGAGCCAAATCTCGACCGTATTGATAGTATGGAAGAAGGTTTGATGCCAAGTTTGGTGGAAAAAGCAGGTGAATTAGGAATGCTAGGAATGTCCGTACCAGCTGAATTTGGCGGAATGGGTGTTGATTTCCCGACATCTATGTTAGCGACTGAATATTTAGGAAGAGGACACTCTTTTTCTGTTGCTTATGGTGCGCACACAGGAATCGGAACCTTACCCATTTTGTATTATGGCACAGAAGAGCAAAAGCAAAAGTACATACCTAAATTAGCCACGGGTGAATGGAAAGCGGCGTACTGTTTAACCGAGCCAAGTTCAGGATCGGATGCGAATTCTGGTAAAACAACGGCAAAATTAACAGCTGATGGTCAACGGTATATTATCAACGGTCAAAAAATGTGGATCACCAATGCTGGCTTTGCAAATTTATTTACTGTTTTTGCAAAGATAGATGGAGATGAAAATTTAACTGGCTTTATTGTTGAAGCAGATAGTGCTGGAATTACGCTCAATCCAGAAGAAAAGAAAATGGGAATCAAAGGTTCATCAACCCGTCAGGTATTTTTCAATAATGTAGAAATTCCTGTTGGAAACCTACTTGGTGAGCGGAATCAAGGTTTTAAAATTGCAATTAACATTCTAAATATCGGTCGTATTAAATTAGCGGCAGGTGTTATGGGTGGTGCAAAAGAAGTAATTAATCATTCAATTAAATACGCAAATGAGCGGGAGCAATTTGGACGACCGATTGCCAAATATGGTGCGATTCGTCATAAAATTGCAGAACAAGGAATTAAAACTTTTACCCTAGAGTCTGCGGTTTATCGGGCGGCTGCGGATATCGATCACGCTATTCATGCAAAAATTGCTGATGGTATGGATAAACAAAAAGCAACGTTGAAAGGAATTGAAGAGTTTGCGGCTGAATGTGCCATGCTGAAAGTGGTTGGATCAGAAGTGTTGGATTATTGTGTTGATGAAGGTGTGCAAATTTTTGGAGGAATGGGTTATTCTGCCGAATCAAGTGTTGAACGTGCTTATAGGGATTCAAGAATTAACCGAATTTTTGAAGGAACGAATGAGATCAACCGTTTATTAACGGTAGATATGATCTTGAAGAAAGCCATGAAAGGTGAGTTGGACTTGATGGGACCTGCTATGGCAGTCGCCAATGAATTGATGAGCATTCCTGACTTTGAAGATGAATCAACTGAACTCTTTGCAAAAGAGAAAAAATACATTAAAAATTTCAAGAAAACATTGATGATGGTAGCAGGAACAGCTGCTCAAAAATTAATGATGCAATTGTCTAAAGAGCAAGAAATATTAATGAACATTGCGGACATTGCCAATGCGATTTATGTGGCGGAGTCAACATTATTGCGTGTTGAAAAAATGGTAAAGGCAAAAGGTGAAGAAGCTTCTGCCGTTTATATCGCGATTGCACAAACCTATATTTTTGATGCGGCAGATGCTATCAATAAATCGGGGAAAGATGCATTAATGGCTTTTGTTGAAGAAGATGAATTGACCATGATGTTGATGGGCTTAAAGCGATTTACAAAAGTCGCACCGTTTAATACGAAGAATGCACGCCAATTAATTGCCGGTAAATTAATTGATAAGGGTGATTATTGTTTGTCTGATGCGATAAACATGTAAACATTAGTAATTATAAACAGCTAAAAAGGCGGTTTCAATTTTTGAAATTGCCTTTTCTTTTCGTAGCTTTACACGCTAAATTACCTTTTGTAAAAATCCAAATCATGCTCCTATGCTTAAATAATATAAATTTGTAATGCATGGAGCAACAAAATCAAATCAATACGAATGAATGGGTAGACCTTTACGCCGATTCGCTTTTTAATTATGCGAATGTTAGGCTAAACGATACCGATCTTGCTAAAGATCTCGTTCAGGATACGTTTATTTCTGCGCTTAAAGCAATTGATAAATTCGAACATAAAAGTTCGGTTAAAACGTGGTTGTACTCCATTTTAAAGCGAAAGATTATTGATCATTGGCGCAAACAAGAATCGCGCAAAACCAATCCAATGTCTTATTTTCAGCAAGAAGGTTCAAAAAAAGGAGGGTTTATTGATGGGCATAATCCAAAAGGAAGATTGTCGGAAGTGGAGGAAACGATTGAAAATGAGGAGTTGCGTGATGCATTGACAAGATGCATAGGTGCTCTACCAGTGAAGTGGAAAGGAATTGTGATTGATAAATTGGTTGAAGA
Organism: Crocinitomix sp.; assembly: GCA_023263555.1. Classification (GTDB taxonomy): domain Bacteria; phylum Bacteroidota; class Bacteroidia; order Flavobacteriales_D; family Crocinitomicaceae; genus Crocinitomix. The sequence goes on along the minus strand of JALQVX010000087.1, from coordinate 191 downwards.
AAAAGAAAGTGAAGAGGTTTGTAATGAGCATGATATCTCTGCGTCTAACCTATGGGTAATCATTCACAGAGCAAAGGTGCAGTTAAGAGATTGTCTAGAAAGAAAATGGTTTGAAGCGTGACGTGTGAAAAAGTAACATATTTAATAGAGAAAGGTTATCTCACCCGACTTAATATTTCTGAAAAGTTGCA
>JALQVX010000082.1 GCA_023263555.1 Crocinitomix sp. | reverse complement strand
TTATACATATACACTTATTTAGTGTCTACTTTTTTTCAGGACGTGACAAAGACTTTTTATCTAATTTCTAGTCACTAATCACCAATCACCAATCACCAAAAATTACTTCACACGATTCATTCCCATGGCTTTCAACATCCAATCGGGAAGTCTTTTCTTCGGATCACGTTTCTTTAAATTGATGTACCAACCCAAACTTTTCATGACCGGTACTTTATGCGTTTCCACGAATTCAATCCACGTTCCATCAGGATCTTCAATATAGGAGAATCGACCACCGGCTTCGCCCATGTCAAATGTTGACCCACTATCTACGGTGAAAGGAAAACCTGCGGCTTCACATTCTTTCTCCAAAGCATCCATTCCTTGTACATCAAAACACAAATGAATGAATCCCCAATCGCCCCAAAAGCGATCTTCAAAAATTTTGCGAGGAACGCGCTCTAATGCTTGCACCAATTCAATACGTGTCGGTCCTAATAACTTCGAAAAAGGGCCTTGACGCTCTGACTTATGAGAAAGTAAAACTCTGCGATATTGTTGTTCACCAGATAAAAGTCCTTTGAAAGAATCAAATGTTCCCGTTTCATCATAAACCACCGTTTCGTAATCTAAAACATCTCTGTATAACTTTAAAGAAGCTTCCATGTCACTTACGCCAATAATTGTGCCGGCAACTGCTCCTGTTTTGGCAGGGTGATTTGTGTTCTTGAACCAACCTGTTCCTTCAACAACATTAAAAACATTCCCGTTTGGATCTTCTAAAAAATAATTGAATTCGCCAGCAGGGTTTTGGCTCAGTTCACCTAAAATTTTAACCCCTTTTGATTGATGATAGGCATAACTCGCTTTCACATCTTTCGACTTGATTTTACAGGCATATAAACCAAGATCACCCAATTGGATCGCAAAGTTTGCTCGCTCTGTCGGTCGACTTGTGTATTGCCAAATTTCAAAGCCACCTCCACTTTCCATACTGAGGGCTAATGTAGCTGTTCTACTGTGCACTTCTCCACCCGTATAACGCGTCATTAGAGGAGCTTCCGCGGCATCTTCGAAGAGGCGTACGTCAATACCAAATATTTCGCGATACCACTTCCAAATTTCTTGAACGTCTGGTACCCCAATACCCATTTGTTGAATTCCTGAGATGATCTTTTCCATTTTGCACAATTTTGTCCGCAAATATAAGCAAGTTGAGTAAAATGAGCATTTTTTATTCTTGTCGATTTGTGAAAAACTAATCAAGTGCTATGGCCTAAATTTTGTTATTTTTGATCCATGAAGCATTTATTTTTAATTGGATGTCTCTTCTTGACGACATTGGTGCATGCGCAATTGAAACTCTATCGAGGGGATAGCTCTTTTGATAGTGATATCGCCTACACGATTGATAATGGAGCCGTTTATCATGGCGATAATAGATTTTCTTCGAAGATTTATTATACCATTTCTAATGATAAAGTGTACCTCGGTCGCTCAACCACATCTTTCGATTGCTTGTATACCGTTAAAGGGGACAAAGTCTATCGCGGAGATTCTAGTTTTTCATCTGATATTTTATATACCATTGCCAATGGGAAAGTTTATCGTGGAAATTCGACGTTTTCAAATGCCTGTATCCTTACAATCGAAAATAACCGCATTTATAGTGGCGATTCTACCTTCTCAAATGACTTACTGTTTACTTTAACCGGACAAAATCAACTATCCGTAGCATTATTAGCGTGCATTGTCGGACCATACTAAACTTATGATTCAAAAATATTTACTTTCGTTTTGTTTTTTATTCTTCTCTTTTTATTCTTCTGCAACGCTCGAATTAGCAACAGCTAAGTCGAGTGATGTCGACAGCCTTTATGCTAAGGTTGCATTTGATGACTTAAAGGATCAACTTTTTTATCGCAGTGAAGCTTATCATTTAAAAATCCAGTTTCCAGATTCGTTGGTAGGTATGGAACTAGAATTGGATGCTGTTAAAAGCGCGATTAAGGTGGACACACTTGTGAATCTAAATAATTTGGAAAGGGGAGATCATAATGTGACTGTTTATTATCAGTCGAGTCAAGGCGAAAGAAAGGAGATTAGCTATTCGTTTAAGGTGAAGCAGGCTCCTCCATTTTTTGGCAATGATGCGGTTGTTTTTGGTGTGTTGATGTTAATCTTATTTTTTGTTTTTCGATCAGCTGCAAGTCAAAATCGCTATTTGAAAGGCTTTTATCGTATCGTTCCTGCGCTTCTATTGTGTTACTTTATTCCCGCTGCGCTCAATTCGTTAGGAATAATCTCCGCTGAAGAATCTAATCTATACTTTATATCGTCGCGTTATTTGCTTCCGGCAAGTTTAATTCTCTTGTGTTTGAGTATAGATATACAAGCGATTAAGAAACTAGGATCAAAAGCTGTCATCATGTTTTTTGCGGCAACAATAGGCATTATCATTGGTGGACCTTTGGCATTGTGGCTGGTTTCTTTAATGGCTCCTGAAGTATTGGAAGGTGAGATTTGGAGAGGTTTATCGACCGTCGCAGGTTCATGGATTGGCGGTGGCGCGAATCAAACAGCTATGAAGGAGATTTATGGAGCAAGCGACACATTGTTTTCGGCAATGGTGGTTGTTGATGTTTTTGTCGCCAATGTTTTTATGTCTGTATTACTTTTTGGAACAGGTAAAAACAAAGAGCTCAATCGATTTTTTAAAGCAGATGATTCTGCAATCGAAGCCTTGAAAACAAAAATGGAAAACTTCCAATTAAGTGTTGCTAAAGTAACCTCTTTAAATGATTTAGTTTAT
>JALQVX010000050.1 GCA_023263555.1 Crocinitomix sp. | reverse complement strand
TTAGGACAATTCTTTTGGATGGCATAAACCAACCTCCACTTTCATATCTTGAATCAACCATTCTCGGAAAAAGGCGTTTTTGGCCTCCTTTTGGAGCTGATGGAATTGAACCGCTATACCAATAAAAAATTTGTTTACCTTTAGAAGGTTCGAACATCAATTTTATGAAATATAGCCTCGCCCTTTTAACTTTCTTTATTGTTTTTGCCCTTGGTGCGCAAGTCCGTTTATCTAATAATTGCAAAGCTGATTTATTGGAGTTTAATACACAACTTAAACAAAACGGTGGTGCGATTAATTCCGAAATGAAGGAGTTATTTCCCATTCACACCGTCCATGGTCAAAATTACATGGCTTTTTTGGCTGAAGCAAGTAGCGATTTTAGCAAGCCTATCTTAGAGGATATGGGACTAATCGTTGGCGCAAAAATAAATTCAATTTTTAGCTTAAAAATTCCGTTATCCTCTTTGAATCTGATTGAAACCATTCCCGGAATTACGTATCTACAATTAGCAGGTAAAATAAAGCCTGAATTAAACAAAGTGGTGTATGACACGCGAACAGATAGTGTACATCAGGGAATTGGTTTGCCACAAGCGTATACAGGTAAAGATGTATTAATTGGAATTACAGATTGGGGTTTTGATTATACGCATCCTATGTATTATGATACAAGTTTAACTGAAACGCGTATACTCGCAGCTTGGGATCAATTTAAAACGAGTGGTCCATCTCCTGCCGCATACGGATACGGAACAGAATACAGCAGTCCGGCCGAACTACTTGCGGCAAAATCAGATACAGCAAATATTTATTCCTACGCCCTCCACGGTGGGCACGTTGCCGGAATTGCAGGTGGATGCGGGGCAGGAACACCCTTTCGCGGAATGGCTTTTGAATCCCAATTTTTATTCACGACTTTTTTGGTAGATGAAGCCGCGGTTCTAGACGCGTGGGATTGGATGTATCAAAAAGCGCAAATCGAGGATAAACGCCTCGTTATTAATATGAGTTGGGGGCTTTATCATTTGGGTGCCATGGATGGAACTTCACTACTAAGTCAAGCGCTCAACGATTTTTCAGCCTTAGGTGTTGTCTTTGTAACGTCTGGTGGAAATAATGGAGACGTTGATTTTCATATCAAGAAGGAATTTTCGGACGATACCTTGCGGACACAAATACGTTTTTATACAGGAGCATTGGCCACTTTATGGGGTCAAAGTATTCATGGATGGGGTGCTATTGACGGTTCTTTTTCTGCCGGAATTCAAGTCCTTAATGGTTCCAATACCATTATGATTGAAAGTCCTTATTATTCGACCATAGATACTGATACGTATATTGATACGTTCCTCGTCATTCCCGCCACCACAGACACTATTTTTTACAACCTCTCTATGGATGCAGCTTACCCAACAAATAGCCGACCTCAGATGCGATTAAGGGTAAAAAAACATGATCTCGGTTACAAAATTATCCTCAAATCAACTGCAACAGCAGGAACCGTGCATTATTGGAATGTGACAGAAACGACAACAGATGTTGGAAATTGGGGAATGGAATTTCAGGCATTTGGAGCAGGTACAACTGCAGGTGATCATTTCTATGGAATTGGCGTTCCAGCTTGCGCCGAATCCGCCATTTCAGTCGCTGCCTATTCGGCATCCTATTTAACAGGAGGAGGAACAGAAATTGGCGGCGGCCCGGCAAGTTTTTCAAGTTATGGCCCATTGATGAACGAAACCATGAAACCAGATATTTCAGCACCAGGTGTTTCAGTTGCATCCTCTATCTCTTCTTATACGGACAATTCTTATGTAGAGGCCGTATCTATCTCATTCGAAGGACGTGATTATCCGTTTGCTCGGTTGAGTGGAACCTCCATGTCTTCTCCAGTTGTGGCTGGAATTTCAGCTTTAATTTTAGAAGCAAATCCTTATTTATCGTCTTGGCAAGTGAAAATTATCATTCAACAGACCGCAAGAGAGGATGACTATACGGGTGAAATTCCAGTCGAAGGAAGCACAAAATGGGGCATGGGAAAAATCAATGCATATCGCTGTGTCGTTAAAGCACTTCAAACAACAGGTTGGGAAGAAATAGATAAACCACTCACGTGGTCCATCTATCCAAATCCTTCGAGTCGATACATTACCATTGGTAACATCAACGGATCAGTGCAATCAATTCAAATTTATAACCTTGCTGGCGAATTGGTGGGAATTGCTGATGATCCCGATCAAATCCCGATCGAACAGTTAAGTGCCGGGACGTATATCTTGCGATTAGTGATCGACGACCATGTTGAACAAGCCAAATTTATCGTTCAATAGTTAGCTAAATACGCTTGACGGTTAACCTTTTAGTGACATTAGCTTTCTTATTAAGAAATTATTAACTTGGCCTTATCTAATTTCAGATTATGCGTCTTATTTTTATAGTGTGTATCTCCCTGCTTGGAGCAACTGGCTTTTCACAAGGTTTTTTTGACATCACGGTTGTGCAGCGAATTGATATTAATTTTTTTGACGAAGATTGGGATCATCAACTAGATTCACTGGCGAGTTTAGGAGTTGGAACAGGAAGTGGAACAGAGCGCATTCTTGCCGAAGTTTATATCAACGGAACATTTTTTGACAGCTGTGGAGTCCGTTATAAGGGCAATAGTTCAATGGACACAACGAGTAATAAAAATCCGTTTAATATTGATTTAAACTACACCATTTCAGGACAAGAATATCAAGGAAAAGATAAAATAAAATTGGCCAATTGTTTCACCGACCCCAGTATGGTGCGCGAGGCATTAACCTATGAACTCGCCAATCGGTACATGGATTGTCCACGCGCAAATTTTGTGGAATTATACATCAATTCTGAATTTCGTGGTATTTATACCAATACTGAATCGATAGATAATGAATTTTTAAGTCAACATTACGGCTCTTCATCCAACGCCTTTTTTAAATGTGATCCTGTATCCTTTGATTTGGCAGGCGATAATTCGAACCTTGCTTATCATGCAGACACTATGGCGTATGATACACTATACGACATGAAATCAGCTTTTGGACTCGCCGAATTGCAAGCACTCACCTATCAACTTGAATTTGAGCCGGCGACCATTGGCAACTATTTAGATGTTGATCGTGCTTTATGGTTTTTAGCTGTGAGCAGTGCTTTTGTTCACAATGATGGATACACCGCTTTTGCGCATAATTTTTATGTTTATAAAATGGATAACGGGAAATGGAGCATTGTTTTATGGGATGTGAACATGGCATTCGGAGGTCTATTATGGAACGGAACAAATCTATTGCCTTTAGGGATGCCGGCTTTGCAAAATCAGGATCCTTATTTACACATCAGCAACTTTGATTTACGACCTTTAATTGCGCAATTATTGACGAATCCGCAATACAAACGAATGTACACCGCACATTTCAAGACAATTATGCAAGAAAATATCAATAATGGTTACTATATCGAACGGGCAGAAGCTATGCATGATTTAATTGATCCATTTGTCGCTACTGAACCTTATAGTCATTATTCATACGCCGATTTTAATACGAATATTTATGATAATGTGGGATTTTGGTTTGATTTAAGACCGGGAATTGAGGCTTTAATGGAAGGCCGAGAATCTTATATAATGGGTTTACCTGAATTTGGCTTTACACAACCAACTATTAGTGGAATAAACCATTCACCTGCCGATCCGGAACCTTTTTCAACCGTGACGATTACCGCTTCAATTACGGATGCTTCATTTATTCATTTAGCCTATCGTTACAGCGAATTTGATAGCTTTATAACGACTCCTATGTTTGATGATGGAGCACATGGAGATGGTACTGCTGGAGACGGCGTTTATGGTGCTACAGTCGCTATTTTAGGAACAGATATGGATTATTATATATATGCAGAAAACACAAATGCTGGCAAATTTTCTCCTGTACGTGCTGCTTATGAATATTATACATTAAGTCCATCAAAAGGACTTGTTATTAACGAATTAAGTGCAGACAATGGATCAATTGCAGCAGATGAAGACGGCGACTTTGACGATTGGATTGAGCTTTATAATAATTCGGACGAGAATATTTCCTTATTGGGCTATCACCTTTCAGACAATGCAGCTGATTTAAGCAAATGGACCTTTCCAGATGTAGCGATCGGACCGGGAGAATACCTCATCTTATGGGCTGATAGTGACAGTTTGCACCCGAGTGGCTTACACACAAATTTCAAACTATCAGCCGGGGGTGAAATCCTAACCTTATCAGACGGTAGTTTACAACTCGTAGATCAAATTGATTTCTCTGAACAATTTGAAGACATCACTTATGGTAGATATCCAAACGGTATTGGCGAATTTGATTATTTAGTACCAACTTTTAATTTCGAAAACGGTCTACCTGTTGGTATTGATCCGGTAAACGAAACGCTCATAGGTTTCGCTCTTTACCCAAATCCTGCCAACGAAAAAATAACAATACAATACGACGATAATCAGTCACAGACCCTTCGTATTTTTGCATTCAACGGTCAATTAATATACACTGAATCTATCCTTCAGATACAATCTGTCGAAATAGATGTTTCGACTTTAAAACCAGGAATTTATTTTGTAACAGATGACCGAGGTCAATTGGAAAAGTTGATCATTTATTGATTTTAATAGTGTCTTCAATGATAAAAGAGAAGAACGCTATTTACCTGCTATAAAAGCTAGGTCATTATGAAAAGCCTCGTGATTAACCCATGATTAAGAAATTATCAAGCGAATGAACATTTCATTAACAGTTCTTTAACATGCGTATAAATGTTTAAACATATAAATTAGTTTATATTTGTTTCAAACTTCTATAAAGATCAACACATAAAACAACTATCATGTTAAAAAATA
>JALQVX010000385.1 GCA_023263555.1 Crocinitomix sp. | reverse complement strand
GTCGTTGTTTTTCTTGATCATTGAAATTCAATCACCAGAATCGTTTTCAGGAATCGGAGTAAAAGAAGAAAACTATCAAAACCTCACCTATTTCAGTTTCATCACCACATTGACCATTGGCTTTGGAGATATCGTTCCACTTACTTTTCAAGCAAAAAAAGCTGTTATGCTAGTTGCTTTATTAGGTAATTTTTATACGGTAATTGTAACAGGAATCATTATAGGCAAATACCTTAATCAAAAGTCAAAATAAGTGACGTGGAAGATTTACCTCAACGCAAAATAATTCACATTGACATGGATGCTTTTTATGCATCCGTCGAACAATTGGACAACCCTGAGCTCAAAGGTAAACCAGTTGCAGTTGGAGGAAACGAGCTCCGTGGAGTTGTAGCAGCCGCGAGTTATGAAGCACGAAAATTTGGCGTTAAATCCGCCATGTCAAGCGCTCTTGCCAAACGAAAATGCCCTGAACTTATTTTTGTAAAACCAAATTTTACGCGTTATAAAGAAGTCTCAAAACAAATCCGTTCCATCTTTTTGCACTATACAGATTTAGTGGAGCCTTTGTCATTAGACGAGGCCTTTTTAGATGTAACGGCAAATATTCACCACCATCACTCTGCGACAGAAATTGCGACAGAAATTCGAAATAAAATTTTAGAAACGACGGGATTGAATGCTTCTGCAGGAATTTCAATCAATAAGTTTATGGCAAAAATTGCGAGCGATATCAATAAGCCTAATGGTCAAAAAACGATAAAGCCAAACGAAGTCATTCCTTTTCTTGAAACGTTGCCCATTCAAAAATTTTTCGGTGTAGGAAAAGTAACTGCAGAAAAAATGCAAAAATGGGGCATTTATAATGGATTGCAACTCAAACAACATTCGATTGAGTTTTTAACGCAACAATTTGGGAAATCAGGTGCACACTTTTATCATATCGTGCGAGGCATTCAATTTAGTGAAGTGAAGCCCAATCGGATTCGGAAGTCAGTGGGCACAGAAAACACCTATTACGAAGACAAAGAGGATCGAGAAGAAATCATAGCTGCATTGGATTTAATTGCTCAAGAAACCGAACGAAGATTAAAATCTATTCCGACACGAGGCAGAACGATTACCGTCAAATTAAAATTCAATGATTTCACCGTTCAGACCAGAAGTAAAACTTTACCCGATTATTTTCAAGCAAAATCTGATTTTTTCGAAACAGTTATTGAATTGATTGATCAAAGTGAGATTCCCCTACCCTTACGATTACTTGGGATTTCGATATCTAATCTTGAAACCAAAGAAGCTAAAGTTCAATCAAAAGAGGAACAATTACGCTTTGATTTTTAGGCGTTCAATTTCACGTTTTAACGCTTCCTTTCGCTCCATTAACTGATCTAATTGATTAGATGTTGCGGACCTATTCACATGCTGCTCTAACTTCGATAATTGCTCACAAAGCATTGATATCTGCTTTGTTTTATCCGAGAAGTAACGCTCCATGAAATGATCGAATACATAATCTACCGCTTGATCGGTAGGATGAATCATATCCGTTTTATAAAAACGATAATCTCTTAGGTCATCAATGAGCAATTCATAAGCCGGAAAATAATGAACAAAGTCAAACTCTTTTTCTAAATAATCACTGAGCAATAATAAAATAGCCTTACTCAATTTATCTTCGTGAATGCCGTTTTTTATATGTCGTACTGGGCTGACGGTGAGCATAATTTCCAAGTTAGGATTTTGCTTTTTTAAATGCTCGAAGAAGGACTGATATTCTGACTGCAGAAATCCTAAATCAAGCAATTCTTTCGTGAAAGCAGCTTGTGGCACTTTGTGACAATTCGCTACGATCTTTTTCTCGCGAATGAGTCGATACACCCATGCTGTTCCGAATGTAATCACTAATCTATCAATTGAGGGCCAAAGTTGCGCGAAAGATTCTTGAGTTGAAGCAAGTTGTGACGCCAAATCTTTCTCACGTGTTGAAGAAAAAGCAGCAGGAAAATCATAATGATACGAACGATCATCTCTTGATAAAAAAAGGGCCTGATCGACTTCCTGATTTAGCGCTGCCAAGATATTCTTCTTAATCGAAATCGGGTTAAATAAGATGCCAAAAGGATTTTTATGAATTATGAAGTTCCGTTCGGATAAGCGCTCGCCTATATGATCTGCAAAACAGGACCCTATGGATACGACACCATTCGTGTGATCCAACTTTAACTCCGCTTCTTGACTCTTTATTTCTGTTCTAAACTTCATCTTTTTAACTGTTTATTCCGAAGCTCGATTTGATCGTTGGAATAAAGGCGTTCTTATCGTCAATTTTAATCAAGTATCCTTGATCGATCAATAAGACGCTGTCACATAAATCAGGCAAAAAGTCAATTTCATGTGTTGAAAAAAGGACTAATTTATTGGCTTCTCCACCAATTTTACGCAAAACATTCATGACCTTGTGACGATTCACCAAGTCGAGAAACGCATTGGGTTCATCCAACAAAATAATCGGTGTGTCTTGTGCCATAGCACGCCCAATCATAACTAATTGTTTTTCACCGTCGCTCATTTGTGTAAACTCCTGATCAATAAAATCATGAAGATCTAACAAAATAATTATTCGCTCAATATAATCACGATCCTCTTGCGTCTTTATCGAGAACATATTTTGATAAGGCAGTCTTCCTAAAAATAATAAATCCCTTCCCGTATGCTTTCCGAAGACGGTTGCTTTTGAAAAGACGATCGCAACTTTTTTCGCAAGCTCTTCCCGCCGATAATTTTTTACTTCACGACCTTCAACTTCGATCGCTCCTGCTCGATAGAAATGCCCCCCCATAATTGTGCGAAACAAGGTCGATTTACCTGCTCCATTGCGCCCAACAAGCGCGACAATTCCCGATCCTAAATGGAGTTCATCCGTTTTAAAGAGCTCACGCTTTTTCTCTGTGCATATGACCAATTCTTTAAATTTCAGCACGACGTCGATTTAGATTGATAATTACCGCAATAATAATGGGGGCACCGATTAAGGCCGTTACCGTATTTAAAGGAAGATGATTACTGGTAAGTCGCACGATTAAATCAGAAAACAAAGCTAAAAAGCCTCCCCCAATAAAAACTGCAGGTAAAATTACGGCGTGATTTGTCGATTTAATTAAGTAGCGAATTAATTGCGGAACAGCAATTCCGACAAAACCGATAGGACCGCAATACACTGTAACGATCGCTGCCAAAATACCTGTTATAAGAATAATCAATAATCGTGTTCGATTGATATTAACACCAATTGATACGGCATACTCTATACCCGTAACTAAGGCATTAAGCGGCTTAATAAGCATAAAGGCGAGTACTAGTCCACTAAGAACAACGCTTAAAAAAACCAATAATTCTTGATTTGAAAGTCCTTCAAAACTGCCGAGTCCCCAAATAATATAAGCCCGTGTAT
>JALQVX010000339.1 GCA_023263555.1 Crocinitomix sp. | reverse complement strand
AAACGCTCAAAAAGCAAATTATATAGTAATGGGTCAATATTGGTAATTCCGAGGCAATAGGCTACCACAGAACCTGCGGCAGATCCCCGACCAGGCCCGACGTAGACACCAAGATCACGACCCGCTTGAATAAAATCGGCTACAATCAAAAAGTAACCCGCAAAACCCATGGTCCGGATGGTATACAATTCAAAACGAAGACGTTCCTCAACCACCTGATCGATATCCACATAGCGCTTTTTCGCGCCTTCCATGGTCAAATGCTCCAAATAATCATCACTAAATTCCCACGCTGCAATAGGCTTATTTAAATTCCAAAAGAAAGTGGTATCCGCTAAAGGATTATTAGGATTCGCAAAGTTCTCGGAAGTGTTTTCGAAGACAACTTCTATTGGAGCGGTTCCTTGCAGATCTCCATTTAATTGATCAGAAAGAACGTTGAATGATGCGATTGGATTCAGTGAATCAAGGCACAATTCTCCCGTTAAAACACACCCATTTGCATCAGTTGCGGTAAACACATAGCAGGCAGGGTTTAGTCCGCCCCACGTTGTATTGTCAATGGTTTCACCCGTCTCTAGGTTTTCCCATGTATAATTATAATCAGGTGTACCGCCCGCAACCGCGCCAAATACAACACCGTTACCGCTTTGATAATCAAAAAGACGACAATAGGCTGGATCGTAACCAAATTCAGTAAAAAAGAGAGAATCTGGTTGATCAACAGAAAAGTTAAATAAACGAGAACAACCGTTTGCATCATTAATGGTTAAGGTATATTCTCCCGCACCGAGTGACCAGGTAGAATCGGCACCGATTCCGTTATTGCCTGCTGGGTTTGGACTCCAAAAATAATTGATACCCGCTTCAGCACCGGTATAATTGAACACTTCATCAACCCTTGCCCAACCTGTTTCAAAGCCATAGCAAAGAGGATCAGTAACAGTCATACTCATATCTAATTGTCCCGGTTGATCCAAGAAAATGGAGTCGATTCCAGAACATTCTGAATCGTCGTCTACATTGATATAATACCAACCCGTCGATAAGGTATTCGCTGTATTACTATTGTCTTCGTTTAATACTGTTCCATCAGCATCCGTGATGGAAAAAATGAGTGTACCTGTTCCGTCCAATACATTGACGGTAACTGATCCATCAGAGAAGCCATAGCAAGTTGGTTCATTAAATTCTAAATCGATCGCTAATCCATTAGACATTACAATTACTTTAGTAAACGTATCTGTACAACCGCCGTCTGTAGTAACTGTAAGTGTTACGGTATAGGTTCCAGCTGCTGCATATGTGTGAACGGGATTTTCTGATGTAGATGTACTTCCATCCCCAAAATTCCAATCCCAAGAAACAATTGTTCCTGGTGCAACGACGGTAGAAATATCATTAAATTGAATCGGTGTAGTAATACAAGCGCCAATTGCGCCATCTTCTGAGGATAATCCACCAATTACGAATTCGAGACGAGCAGTCGGCTCTGGTCCATCACAAGGCGTTAGTTCAGGGGTTCCCTCTAGAATTAAAACACCATGAGGATCTGGATTTGCTGCTCCATCAGCAAATGGTTCGAAAACGATTCCTATTACACCAACTCCCGCAGGAATAGTATAATCTGCAAAATCGAGAAGCTGTGAAGGTCGTTCATAATTATAAGGGCCTGCGGAAACACCTCCACATATAGCCAATGATCCTGTTGCATTACTTGTCACAATGGTTAAATCGTAAGGTAAAGAAGCGGTTGTCGTGCCGTCCGAAAGTCGAAGAGCTACATTCCATGATTCGGTATAGGTATGCAGAGAAACCAGCAATACTTCATCTCCAGGTCCATCCATATAGCTCATTCCAGAATTCCACGTTCCTGAAAATGACCATCCAAGAGGAACTTCAGCAGCACCGTTAACAAAATCTGCATCACCAATAGCTGCATTGATAAATGACATATCACAAGCTCCTCCAGCATCTGGATTGGTATAATCTGTCGCATAATCGATTCCGGTATAAGGGCCGACTACTTGCGCTGATAGATTTGAATGGATCAGTCCAATAGTGATGAGAGTGAATAAATGTTTAATGGAAGTTGTAATTGAGCGCATAGTGTGATTTTTCGTCTATAACATAGACTTATATTTGACGCAGAAAGTTGCATAAATAATTTAGAAAACTGATAAATTTTAGGTGAAGTTATAAATACTGTCGTCAGAGTAGATTAAAAAGGCTATAAATAATAGCCTTTGCCTTTAAAGCGAGGTGGTTGAATTAATAATTCGCTGTATAGAAGGCAAAATACGATTCAAATTCTTTCAACTTAAATAATTCAGAGAAATTTTTCGCTGTAATCAGACAGGTTTGGTAATCAATGGCCATTGTTTCAATAACATCCACCGCTTTATCCGATTTGAATGAAGTTAGATAAATTTTAGCCTTCGTTAGGTTATCAAAAGATCGTACAACCAACACTTGACCTTCCATACCGAGTGGAGCATCTTGAAGTGACAAACCGTCATTGCGGTAGAATTCTGAATTGAAGTTAGAGATTTTTATTTTTGACGCATTGACATCTCCTGACCCTTTAGGCAAGTATAGCATGAAAAAATGTTTCGCTGTAGCGTCAAAAACAAATGGCGAATCAAGTTGAACGACTGGTTCGTCGATTGGTTCTCCTTTTTTCAATTTATTGAGATAGAGTTTTGCTTGGATTCCCTCATCTGAGCTTGGGTCCAGTGCGTATAATTCTTCAAGTGGAGTGGCGATAGATTCTAAATTACCTGGTGTCAACTGGCTAAGAGCGAATGCTTTTAAGAGATAATATTTATTTAAGAATTGATTCGGTTCCTCTTGTGCAATCACACCATTACAGGTGTTTAAAACATACGCATAATTTCGCATGCGATAATCGCGCAATGCACTGGAATATGCCATTAATTCTTCACGATCCTTAATTTCTTTTTTCTTGAGATAGTCAGGATCTTTTAATATTTGGGCTATTTCACTTTCCGGATATTTACGCAAGATATCTGCTTTGTATTCATTTGCACGCGCATCTCCTTGTTTAGTATACAATAAATAAAGTTGGTATAGAGAAGGTAGAACACGCGGATGTTCGATATTTCTATCTATTACTTGCTGGAAATAACTAATCGCTGATGGTTCTTCTTTCAATTGTTCTTTATAAATGATTCCAAGATTATATAAAGAGGTAATCAATAAATAATTAGATGAATCCAATGCTGTTTGTGTCATTGGAATATCCTTCATTAACATTTCAACAGTTATTTTGTTTGGATCAAGGGAATCGGCTGCTATTTCACCATTTTCATTTTGTATCGGGTCATAACTCGATTTATTTGATCTGCGCCAATTATCTTCTAAAACACGCTGACCCCAAAGGCCCCTAAAATCATTAAAGCCTGTGGCTATTTGTTTAGGGTTGGAGAAATACCATTTTTTGCCACCTGAGCCCATGTCTTGCTGAACATTGATTAGCGCTTGCGCCTCCAGCATTTTTCGCTCGTCTTCTAAACGTTTTCGTTCCTTTTCTGCCTCAATCTCCTTAATGGTTTTTTCAAGAAATTTCTCTCTTTCTTTTGGTGACATCATACTAATACGTTGCACACTGTCTTGAAATATAACCATGTCGTAGTTATACACTAATTCTGCCAAGCCGGCTGCTTTATTTTCTAAGTATTCATAGTCTTCATAATCCTTTGGCATCACCTGAACACAACTATCATAATAACGTTGCGCACTCAAATAATCTTTTTCATTAAAGGAGATATCGGCCAGCCTTAAGTAACTTATTCCTTTTTGACGATTATTTTTAATTGACCAACGAACTGAATTGGAGTAGAAGTATTTAGCAGAATCGGTATCGGGTACTTTCATTTGTATTTCGGCTAAAGCATAATAGATCTGATCTTTATACTCCATGTTTTTAGCATCTTTCAGCATTTTGTTGAGTTGTTTAACAACATCTTCATTATCGCCGCTAGCAGTGAGTGCATTTTTGATTTTTGCTTTGAAACGCATTTCGTAAGGGGCATTTGAATTGCCTACTTTTTCAAAGTAAAATGCTGCTTGGCTATCGTTACCTTGCTCTGCATATAATTGAGCAAGAACGAACATGTAGCGCGCTTTTCTCTTTCTGTTTCTGCACAAACTTACAGCTTCTTCGAGGTGCTCAATGGCTTTCTTTTTGTCGTTTTGTGCGATCAATAATTCAGCCATGGCTAACTCATATTCCAGTTTTAATTTTTTTGGAAATTTCGCAGGTTTCTTTGTTTTTTCCTTTTTCTTTTTGCTTGAAGGGAGCTTGCTTTTTTTCTTTTTCTTATCACTTTTATCGTCTTTCTCTTCAGCATCTTTAATATTCTGTTCTAGACCTACGAGAATACGTTTCGCTTCAGCATATTCTCCCAAGGCAATATGTGTGCGAGCCAGCCAAATGCGAGCTTCATAAATTGATTCTTCATTTGTGTAAAAAGAAGATTCAGAGATATAAGCTAATTTCTCTTTCGCCTCTTCATAATCTCGTTTGACATAATATGCTTTGCCGATTACGAGCCAATTGTCATCTATCCAACGGCAATTCTCAACCTTTTTATTTCTTACATTTTGTGGATTGGGCATGCTGTGACGCACGATTACTTTAGAACATCTTTCGATCGCATCCTCCAGTTCCGGCGTCATATTCGCGACATCCTCCTCTGATGGATAGAGGTCTAAGGGGAGCAATTTATTGTAATCTTCTTGATGACCCGTTCGATAAGTTCCCAGCGCCTCATTAATAAGCACGCCGGCGTTATAGTAACCATTATACCGGGCTGTCATATTGTGATAGCCCTTGTTTAATAATGCATCTTTTTCAGTCGAGCATGAGGCAACAATCAGCAATGATACTGCTGAGAATAAAAGTGTAAAATATCTTGGTTTAATCTGCATTCCCTTAACTACTTCGACTTGTATTAACTACAAAAGAACAAAATTATTTTAATTTATCTAAAAACAATGTTTTGGATAAGTTTAATTAGTGCTGTGGGATTTTCCCAAACACTCATATGCCCGCATTGCGATATGCGGTGAAGTTCAATTCTCTGAATTCCTTCCAACTCTTCCAGTAGCATTTTCGTTGAAATTATCGGATCTTCATTCCCGTGAATAATAGTGATCGGATGTTCATTGATAACGAATCTTAAATTTGATCGATCCCTCATTCCTCTGGTGCAAGCGATAATTTCGTTAGCGGGAATTGTGGCAGCTTTTGTCATCAAATTCTCGATAGCACTGGCGCATTTTATACGATTTTTAGGCGCAAATAAATGAGGGATCGCCTCCTGTATTAGGCGCATTTTATTTTTCCTCACGATTTCAATCACCCGATTGCGGTCTTCTTTTTTTGAATCGCTATCGGCCCAAAAGTTAGAATGGACAAGTGTTAGTTTAATTGGTATTATCCGAATCAGTTCAAGTCCAATATACCCGCCCATTGAATGGCCAAAGACGAATGGGTTTTTTATGTCAAGTGATTTAAAAAGTGCTGAGATTAATTCGGCAACATCTTGCATACTGCATACCTCACCTTCAAAACGACTTTTACCATGACAGGGTAAATCTATTAAATAAACGGCTGAATTTTGCTTGCTCAATTCGCTGGCAATTTGATCCCACATGGAATGATCCTCTAAGAATCCATGCAAAAATACAACAGGGCTTCCGGAACCGAAAACCCTGTAATGCAGTGTATACGAGTTTAGTGAAAACTGATTCACTTTAATTCATCAAATCTTCAATTTCTTCCGCTTCGATAGGGATAGATCCCATCAAATTAAAAGGACTTCCTTTTTCTTGAACGACTAAATCATCCTCTAGTCGAATGCCCAAACCTTCTGCAGGAATGTAAATGCCCGGTTCGCACGTAAAAACCATTCCGGCTTTAATGGGTTCCGTCCAAAGACCTACATCATGAGTATCTAAGCCAATATAATGAGAGGTGCCATGCATAAAATACTTTTTATAGGCAGGCCATTTAGGATCTTGTTTTTGGATGTCGTGCTGATCAATTAAACCAAGATTGAGCAATTGGCTTTCCATTAATTTGCCCACTTCAACATGGTATTCTGCTAAGTAGGTTCCGGGAACCAATAATTTTTCTGCTTCTTTCTTTACATGAAGTACCGCATTATAAACAGCTCGTTGACGATCTGTAAAGCGGCCATTGACAGGAACGCAACGTGTTAAGTCAGAAGCATAATTGGCATATTCTGCTGCAAAATCCATTAAAATAACTTCTCCTGATTTACATTCTTGGTTATTTTCAATATAGTGTAAAACGCAGGCATTTTTCCCAGAGGCAATGATTGGTGTATAGGCAAATCCTTTAGACCTATTTCGCAAAAATTCATGCATTAATTCGGCTTCGATTTCGTACTCCGTCACACCCGGCTTGATGAATCCCAAGATTCGACGCATACCTTTTTCGGTGATGTTGCATGCGTGCTGCATTAAATTAATTTCGATATCCTCTTTAACGGAGCGGAGACGGTGCAAAATAGGTGCACTTTTTCTAAATGTATGCCCAGGGTAATCATTTTTTAATCGTTTAATGAACCGGTCTTCACGTGTTTCAACAATTGTATTTGCACGTGTATGTTCATTCGTGTTGATATAGATGGATTCGGCTTGTGCTGTGATTATCTTTAAAACAGTATCAAGTTGATCGAGCCAATATACATTTGCAATTCCTGAAGTTTCCAGCGCCGTCTGTTTGGTCAATTTTTCGCCTTCCCAAATAGCGATATGTTCGTTCGTTTCACGCAAGAACAGCATTTCTCTGTGCTCTTCATTAAACGCATCCGGAAAAAGAATTAAAATGCTTTCTTCTTGGTCAACCCCAGAAAGGTAGAGGATATCTCTGTGCTGTTGAAACGGCATTGTGCTATCAGCACTAATTGGATAAATATCGTTGGAGTTGAAAATTGCAATCGATTTTGGCGCCATTTGAGACACAAATTTTTCTCGATTTTTTACGTATAATTTGGGGTCTATTCTCTCGTACTTCATGTTGGTTTAATCTGAATTATTCGCGTAATTAATTGCTTCGGGATAAAGTTATAAATAATTCGCCAATCCATTTGAAATTTTCGATATTTAGCCCCTTACAGGTCGTTGAAGGCGTCTTACTGTTCGTTAAAAATTAACGGTTGCCTTTCTCGAACGAGCTCGTTTGTAATTCTTGCTCAG
This sequence comes from Crocinitomix sp., assembly GCA_023263555.1. Classification (GTDB taxonomy): domain Bacteria; phylum Bacteroidota; class Bacteroidia; order Flavobacteriales_D; family Crocinitomicaceae; genus Crocinitomix. The sequence goes on along the minus strand of JALQVX010000339.1, from coordinate 887 downwards.
AAATTGCTGAAATTTAAAGTTTTGTGCTTATCTTTGCGCTTCCGAAAAAGGAAATTATGTCAGCAGGAGTAAAAATCTTTTCAGGAAGGGCGACCTTAACGTTGGCTACAGCTATTGCAAAGCAATATGGTGTGGGTCTTGGTAATGTGGTTGTTACTGAATTTAGTGATGGTGAATTTCAACCGTCTTTTGAAGAAACAGTGCGTGGTCAACACGTATTTTTAATTCAATCGACTATGCCTCCAACAGAAAATTTATTTGAGTTAATGCTCATGATTGATGCTGCGAAAAGAGCATCTGCTCTTTCTGTGGTCGCGGTAATACCTTATTTCGGATTTGCACGTCAAGATCGTAAAGACAAGCCACGTGTGGCAATTGGATCAAAAATGGTGGCAAGCATGTTGGAAAGTGCAGGTGTTGATCGCATCATGACTATGGATTTGCATGCAGATCAAATTCAAGGATTTTTTGAGAAGCCGGTTGATCACCTTTATGCTTCGACTATTTTCTTGCCTTATATTGATTCATTGAATACGGGTAACCTTATTATGGCGGCTCCTGATGCAGGCGGTGCTAAACGGGCTAATTCATATTCGAAAAAGTTGAACGTAGGTTTGGCACTTTGTCATAAGCAACGTAAAGTAGCCAATGAGATTGCTGAAATGACGGTGATTGGAGATGTTAGGGGAAAAGATGTTATTTTGATTGACGACATGGTGGATACGGCTGGAACGTTAACCACGGCTGCAGATTTGTTTTTGGAACATGGAGCAACTTCTGTTCGAGCAATTTGTACACATGCGGTACTTTCGGGTCCTGCATATGAGCGTATCGAAAATTCTGGTTTAACAGAATTAGTTGTTACAGATTCTATTCCGTTGAAGAAA
>JALQVX010000311.1 GCA_023263555.1 Crocinitomix sp. | reverse complement strand
TGTTAAACGCTGTTGAAAGCTTTGGTTTGTTTACAACACGATCAAAATATAAGGCAATATTCAAATTTTCTCCAATATTATAATCTACTCTTGATTTAATCGAGTACATATCTTGACCAGAAGTGACTTGCTGATTGTCCTCGATAATATTTCTATTCAAAGCTATATTTGAACGAATTGACAAATCGAAACGAATATTTAAATCACTTACTGGATTATTACCCATTACTTTAAACGGTAATTTTACATTAGAAAACTTATATCCTGATCCAATCACGAACTCTCGCCCACGCATTTCAGTAATTTGTAAGTTGGTTACGCTCAACGCCAAAGAACGGTCACGTTTATATTCAAATTTAGTGATTAAGCCATTTTTCCCCACAATCCACGTTGCGTCCAACCCTAAGAAAGGTGCAAATTGCTCGGTGATCGTGATACTTTGAATTTGTCTTCCTGGGATATAGTTACCGGATACGTCAAGTAATTGATTGCCGTCAAAATCGAAAGCTCCTAAATTGGTTTGGTAATTAGAAACAGAAACATTTGAGCGATAAGCGTGAGATAAAGAGAAGTTTCTTACATACTTTTTCATAAACTCTAACTTTGCTAATCCGTCATAACGAATATCCCAGTTTGGCAGTGGAACAGCCTTGAACACGTCAAAGAAGGACGATCCAGTTCCTCGACCAGTATAAGCGGCTAAAAATGATCCGATTAAAACATCCTGTTGATTGCCTCCGAAACCTTCATAGTACCCATTCTCACCCAAACTTGTCCCATTTTCTTCACCGAGCTGTCTAGAAACAGTTGTTCGGTATGCCCTTAGATCACTAAATACATTCGATACATAAGTCGAATCCATTTTTTGGAAAGCTGTTTTCCATGTAATTGTAGTAAAACTTATAGACCCACCGTTGACACGATTCTGATACTCCCAATCAGGACCACCGACCAAACTATCGTTAAAGCGATAAAAACTGTTTTCGTTATTCGTATACTTTCGATCCACCGTGACATTAATACGAAGATCTTTAAACGGTTCAAAAGTACCCCTCGCATTCAACGCTTGCGTATGCATATTTGTCGCCTGAATATTTAACAGGGGGTTCTGAACTAACCAACCATTATTTGCAGCGAAAGGCGCAAAAGTTTCGTATTCTCCCCAGGCATTCGTTGGTCTCCCTAATAAATCTCTATTCTGCTGACCTGCTGCGAAGGCGAAGGATGGTGCATCAAAATTATTCATTCCGAACAAGGTCGTCTCTCTATCAAAGCCAGGCAAGAGCATACCGTCCGTTTCAGAATAAGTAAACGATAAATTACGGAAAGACATGATTAAACGACCTGTTGTTTTCCAAACGGGGTGTATCCCTTCTCGTTTCTTCTTTTCCTTTTCATCTTCCTCTCCATCTTCACCGGTGTTTTCGCCATCTTTATCCTGATCACCCTGCTTACCACCTGTTCCGGCGCCATTATCTTGGCGATTTGCCACTTGATTACCTCGCCCACCTCTTCCTTGTCCTTGGCCATCTGTATTGATCTTTTTTAAGAATCCGACCTTGTTATAGAGGGACACCATATTTAATTGACCATTTACGGTAAAATTACGTGAGTTTTGAATTGTATTTCCTAATTCAGGAATTGATAACGGTGCACGTTGCCAATCATAGGAACTTCGCATACTTACATTTGCAGACATCCAATCTGTCAGTGGTAACTTGTCTAATGGAATTTTATAAGAAAAATCGTAATTGTGACCATAATTTAATGTTAGACCGCCCAACGGATTGTCACCCCCTGTTCCGAGGAATGCACCTCTTAGATTTTCCCTGTATTTTTGATAATTGACGTAAGCATCTGTTCCATTTTCAGCATTTGGATCGATAATTCCATTTGGTTCAAGAATAATAGAATTATTCCGAGCCGCAAAGGAAAATTTAATATTCTTAGAAATATCATACTTCAAATCATAATTACGTACCCATGTGAAGTTTTTCAAATAGGTTGGACGGAAGATAAATGTTGGAACTAGTGCGTTTCTGTTTTGACGTTCATTATACATTCGCGACAATTCCGTATTAAAACCAAGTGATCGAGGTCCTAGATAGAAATTGAAATCCTTGACCAATCCAAACCATTTCGATTTTTTAAGAAAATCATTCTTTTTAAACGGTTCTATGAGCAACGGTTTAGCAGAGAAATTATAGGTTAAACCTCCACGATAGGTTTGCGTCAGATCGTGGTCCGTATTAATGTCTCGTTTATACAATTCATTATAGCCGTAACTTGCAGACCAGTTTTCGATATCCCAAATATGATTTTCTTTACCTGCGGGTCGTTCACGACGGACATTTGTAAAGTTATACGATCGGCGAATCGTAACGTTCCGCGAAAGTTCCAATCGTTCAGCTTTTAATGCGCCGTCATAATTACTCAGCCTCACGTCTGGTGACAACAAGTCAAATTGAGGTTGAATAATGTTAGCTGAATAACCAATATAGAATGGAATTTGTAAATTGAGTTTACGTCCGAAAAACTGACCTAATTCCATATTTGAAGATGCATCAAAGCCCATTTGAGTTTCACGCTGACGTTCACTCACTTTCTTTTCAATACTACCCCAACCTGGCGTTGAATAATTACCTGCCAAATTAATTGTTGCGAAATCTGCCAACTGCATATTTACGCGAGCTGTAGATGCCCAACCTCCTTGTTGGTCAAAATCAGTTAATCGTAATTCGTTTACCCAGACTTCTGCACATTTATCCAAACCGTCTTCTGCATACTGCCATGGGTGGTCTGTATCCTTATCAGGATTTCGAACACCAATCATGATCATTTTCATCCCTTGAAGATTAGGATTTCCTTTAACCTTTATTCGTCTAACAACACCGTAGTCGTTAGTCGGAAGATTTTTAATCCATTCTTGTGTTACCGGCACGCCATTCTTATCCCGTTGAATTTTTAAGTTCAATAAAGAATCGAATACGATTTCCATATCATTCGCTTCGGGCCAAATAATTGTCGCATTAGTAGCCAACGCTTCTGTTCCCCATGGCGTGACTTTTATCGGGATCTCATATTCGTAATAATTGTCGTCAAAATCAGTACCCAATCGAATAAAACAGGTTAATTGATCATCCTTTAGGTCACCTTCGACCCAAGAGTCCCTCTTTTGTTGCTCCCCATGCACAAACATCTTGAGTTTCTTGTAGGACCTGACATCAAACTGAACATTTTTATAGGATGCCCTGGCTTCCCCATCTCTAAGTCCACACACTTCAAGAGACAGCGATTGCTCATTTAATTGACGCAAGTTAATCGAACCGTTATCTTGCTCACGAATAATACCTGGAGGTAACAAATAACCAACAGGATCCTTAGCTCCATTCTCTTCTAGGTTGACTGCAGCTAAGTTAAATTCGGTTGAATTTGGATCATCAGGAATAACCTCTCCCGGTGAGTTTAAGTTAAATAAGTATTTTCTCCATTCACCACGAATCAATTCTAATTTAGCGAAACGCAACACGACTTCATGCTCAAAATTAGCTAAGAAAATACGCATGAATCGAATCGAACGGAAATCAGAAATTCCATTAATAATTGATTCTGGACTTTCAATAGGAATTTTAAACTGGTACCATTTTTCACGCTTATCAGTTACATCATTTATAACTACTTCTTGTGAGTTTGTAATGAAGTTTCTTCCCACTTGCATGTCTGAAGGTCTTAAACTAACATGATATTGGAAATAACTTTCAGATTCACTCAGGTTATTATCTTGATTTAAATCCTCAATATCAGGTGTTTGCGTTCCACGTGTTGGATATCCTTCTGCATTAATTGATGCGGACTGTTCAGGAGTGGCAGAATTGCCTTCCATTGCGTTATAGTATTTATATCTTCTAACGATATCATAATTAAGATCATCATAACGATCATCACGGTAATAGGTATAGTTGTCTGAAGAAGGATCCGCAAGAAGTTTACCACGAGCAACAGCCGACAAAGAACTTGAATTTATCCAATTAATAAAGTCTGAGAAATAAGCGTTTTCATCTGCATCACCCAATCCATCCAATCCTACATCCTGATAAACGCGTGAACTTGTATTATTGTCAAATGCATTTACAATTACTTGTTCATTTGAAACAACAGACCAAGCCGTTGTATCATAGTCACTTGGGTCAAAAGACGGACCGACAGGCAATCCATTTTCAAAACTCTTACGTGAATCAGGTAAAACATCTTCAGAGATATTCCCTAAATTGAAATAAAGATCTCCACCGGTCATGTTTTTTGTTAACGTATCCGTTGCATCATTATTAAACGGATCGAGCATCCAAAATTGGATAAACTGAATATTTGCCGTTTCAAAATTAGTCGTTGTAAGCGCACGCATAATTCCCGCCCAACGATCCTCAGGATTGTTAAATAAACCATCATCTTCAATATTGACAGAAGTTGTATCATAGTTATACGGACCTCGTTCTGCTGGATAATAGGCTAAATCGAGTATCGGAATGTTATTTAATGTTCCAACCGGTGGCTGTAATTGAGGAAATAACTCATTTTGCTTTAGCTGACGCATTTGTGAATTTTCGCGAATGGCTTCATTATCTTTAATATGATCTGGTGTAGTAGTAGTGGTTTGATAAAAAGTAGATTGATCCACCCAATACCATGAGAGATGCGCTCTATTAAATCCTGATCGTGTACCTGCTTTGATGCTCGCTTCAGGAAACAAATCGGTTTGACCTTGCGGAATTGAAGCTAAACGCCACGTTTGAAATTGTTTAATATCAATGGCGCTTTGACTACCTTCAAAACCGTCAATGTAAGAAATACCTTCCTTACTAATAGCACGTTGAGTACCCGGAATCAGATAAGCAAATTCACCATAGGCCGTAATACTCGATTTTTCTTTTGTACTGATGATGGGTAAGAAATCCACCAGTTTGGTTAAAAATGGAGCTTCAGTTCGGTAACTAATATCCGTTCCCAAAACAGTATTACTTATAGGTTCATCACCTGCGTTTACTTTTTGAGTCAACGGTTTTTCCGTCAAATTCATTACGGTTGCACCAATATTAAAGTCTTTGTTCACTTCATAATTAAAGTGAGCCCCAACGAGTGATTTTGATTGAAACCCGAAGAGTGAATTACTCTCTAATTGAACTTTAATGGGAGTTTGCGCCTCCAAGATACCCTGATTCAGGATTTTTACGCGACCAAGATTATAATCTACAGTATAATCTACCCCTTCCGTCAGTCTCACTCCACCAGCTGTTACTGTAACAGAACCTTCTGGAATATTCAGTGCGTTTAGAGAGATTTCCTGACTGACAGAAGATTTATAACTCCCTTGAATACTGAATCGGTTTTTACTCGGAATTTGTTGTGCGGCCGTTTTTGTCGAATCATAAAGTTCGTCAAAAGCAATTCCGTCCACTTGACTTGGAGCCAATTCAGGACTGTCGTTTAACTTATCTCTCAATGTTTTACCGAACGGTTCTATTGTGGTAAAATAAACCCGACCTGATCGCGCATCAATTGTACCTCCATTTATTGCACGATTATTATCGTAAAGAATTGGGACAAAATCAAAACGCCCATCTGAGAACAACTCTTGATTTAGGTTCAAACGATCTAAATCCAATTGTTGCATTAAGAGAACATCATCTACACCATCATAGGGCAGGTAATTGATATCGACACTTGTAAGTGGATTATTATACCAAATATCCAACGTGAAATCACCCGCACTGACCTGATAAGCGCCAATT
>JALQVX010000217.1 GCA_023263555.1 Crocinitomix sp. | reverse complement strand
ACAATTTGATCTTTATCACATCCAAAAAAAAATCCCATCAAAAGAATTAAAAATAGCCCGATACAACTTTTCATATCTTATTTATTGTGATGAAAAGGCGGAAAACATCTGTGATTTGTTGCATTAAACCATTAAAGATGAAGGGCAATAATTTTTGGGAGTAGTGCTTAGTTAAATGATAAGGTCAAACCTAAACCTGGATATTTATTCCCCATAACCGTTGGACGCCACGAAAAACTCAAATCTTCCGAAACATCAAAGGACACAAAATGACCATCAACGTAGGCTTCTAATACATTTAATCCCCAAACGGCGATAAAGCCCACTAGAAAAAGATCTCTTCGATTGGCGTAGGTATCAAATCCCAGATAATCAACTTGATTAGCAGTGTAACCAATGATCAGACTTGTTGAATCAGGATAATTTTCAAAGCGTTGGTCCAGATAACCCTCATTATTCTGACGAAATTGATATTCTTGTTTAGTGAGATTTGCAAATTGGTTATTGTGATAAAAATAATAGCCAAAGGCGGACAATCCTCCATAGATAACAGGAATTTTCCACCACGCTCTATTTTTTTTATCTGCTACTTTCCGATACCCTAATTCATTGTAAAATTGACCGGCACCTGGAATAAAAGTTGACCACAATGCTGCGCGCTTAGGAACATGCATATAAGCACTATCAGCGAGTAAATTAGTATGAACAGCAAAAGCGTTCGCACTTATTCCGAATGAAAATAGCAATGATAAGAATAGAAAATTACGCATTCACCTGATCGATAAAATCAATTATTTTGTCTAGCTCTTCTTCCGAGTCAAAATTAATAACGATTTTACCCTTTCCTTTATTGTCCGCTGAGATCTGGACCTTCGTTTTAAGTTGACTCGCAAGGCGCTCTTTAAAGCTCGTAGCAAATTGAGACAATTCAAAAGATTCTTCTTTTTTTACCTTCGCAACACTCTGTACTTTTTGACCTTTTATCAATGCTTCGATATCTCTTACAGACAAATCCTCTTCTACTACTTTGCGGAAGAGTTGTATTTGCACCTCTTCATCTCCAGCTGAAACAATCGCGCGGGCATGCCCCATTGACAATAAACCTTGGCGAATACCAATTTGAATGGGAGCTGGCAATTTCAATAATCGTAAGAAATTCGCAATATTCGATCGGCTCTTACCGACTTTTTTACTGAGTTGTTCTTGAGTAAAGTTACACTCATCAATTAAACGTTGGTAAGAAAGGCCCACTTCAATCGCATTCAAATCAACCCGTTGAATATTTTCAACCAAAGCCATTTCGAGCATGGTTTGATCATTTGCAATACGAATATAGCAAGGAACTTCTTTCAGACCAACCAATTGTGACGCTCTAAAACGGCGTTCACCTGAAATGAGCTGATAGCGATCGCGACCTAACTTACGAACGGTAAGTGGTTGAATGATTCCGTGTTCAGCAATTGACTCCTTTAATTCACCCAGTTGCTCTTCTTCAAAATGTGTTCTTGGATTAAAAGGATTTGCTTCAATTTGAGAAATCAACAACGAAGAAATCGATCCAACAGTCTTCCCTTCTACTCCAATATTACGCGTGGTAATATCCGTACTTGCATTTTCTAGCAATGCGCTTAAACCTTTACCTAAAGCCCTTTTCTTAGTCATTTCGTCCTCTTCCCTATTATATCAATTGTTTATCCTTATTCTTCATTTTGGTCAAATCATTTTTTTGCAACACTTCACGCGCAAAATTTAAATAATTGATCGACCCTTTACACGTCGCATCATGCATAATAATTGTTTCACCAAAACTTGGAGCTTCACCCAAACGCGTATTACGGTGAATGATGGTGTTAAAAACAAGTTCTTGAAAATGCGTTTTTACTTCATCCACCACTTGGTTTGCCAATCTCAAACGTGTATCGTACATGGTCAGCACAATTCCTTCAATATCCAAATCAGGATTTAATCGCGATTGAACAATTTTGATGGTATTTAATAATTTACCTAAACCTTCTAGCGCAAAATATTCACATTGAACAGGAATAATGACCGAATCAGCAGCTGTTAGTGCATTCACTGTAATGAGTCCCAACGAAGGTGAACAATCAATGATTATGAAATCATAATCTTCCTTAATGAGTTCGAGTGCTTGTTTTAATTTATTCTCACGATTTGGCATATTAATCATTTCCAATTCCGCACCGACGAGGTCGATATGCGCGGGAATGATATCCAAATTCGGGTTTTCCGTTTCAATAACGAGGTCTCTCGCATCTGCTTCATTTACGAGGCAGTCGTAGATACTTCGTTGAACATTTCGAGGATCGAAACCTACACCTGATGTAGCATTTGCCTGGGGATCTGCATCAATAATCAATGTTTTATACTCCAGTACACCGAAACTTGCACCTAAATTAATAGCTGTAGTCGTCTTTCCTACTCCCCCTTTTTGATTTGTAATTGCAATTATTTTGCCCATTGAATTTTTTAAATAGTATCGAATATCAAAGATAATTTTTTTTGCCGTTATTTTTTGCTTTGTTGAAAACTATTAG
>JALQVX010000199.1 GCA_023263555.1 Crocinitomix sp. | reverse complement strand
GAATTTCTCTGTCGCCAATCACTTTACCCTTAATAGTTTTGTAAGCGTAATATTTTGTAAACGGTGTCTCAATCCTTGATTCACCAGACATTTGGCCTGTAGAAGGATCAATTTTAAACGAAAACCACATAGCTCTCCCATCTTTAGGTGCCTGACCATATGACGTGATAATACCTTGCCAATTCCCTTCTAAGAATGCGTTTTGTCCTTGAGATGAGAAAATTATTCCAAAAAACAGTATGCAAAACCAATGCTTCATGTATTTAAATTAGCAAGTATTATACCTACTTTATACGAGGCATTGAAATTAAGTTACAGAAATTTTTATTGTGACGAAAAATCAAAACGTAGATTGATTATCTTTAAGCCATGGAAGAACAGTACAGCTCAAGAATCAAATCGCTCTTTTCACCCATTTTGGAAGATGAATTAGTGCATGAAATGATCAGCCTAGGAAAAATTGAACATTACCGAATAGGTGATATTGTTATAGACGTTAATCAGATTATTACACACATACCATTGATGCTAGATGGATCGATTAAAATTATGCGTGAAGATGATGAAGGCAAAGAAATCTTTCTTTACTATATCGAGTCTGGTAGTACCTGTGCTGCAAGTTTAAACTGTTGCATGGAAAGTCACCGCAGTAATATTTTGGCCATTGTAGAGGAAGACGCCACTTTTCTATCCGTTCCTGTTGAATTTATGGACAAATGGATGGCGCAATACCGTTCTTGGCGCTCATTTATTCTCTCCAATTACGCCACACGTTACGACGAATTACTGGAGGTGGTTGATTTGCTTGCCTTCAAACGAATGGATGATCGAGTCGCCAATTATTTGAAAGAAAAAGCATCTCTACACCATTCGAAAACGGTTGAAATTTCGCATCAAGATATTGCATATGACCTCAATACATCACGTGAGGTTGTTTCGCGAATACTCAAACAAATGGAACGCAATGGTGATGTTGAATTAAAAAGAGGGAAGATTGTTTTAGGATAAAGTTAGGCTTGAAGCAATTGAAATGATTGATCCCGAATCACTCCTATATGACTTAATCGACCTTTCGCTTGAAGGAGAAAAAGGTGAGAATCTCTTGCGCGAACAATTTGACGTTCTCATTTTAAAAGAAGAACATTACACAGGTTCAGGTGTCTTTTATTATTTTGAGATCACTGAGGAGCAGCGAAAATTCAGACTTCATGAAAAGGATAGATTACATCCATACAGTGCAATCCCTTCGGTAATCTCTAACCTCGAATTAATAAATAAAGAATTAGACCTTATAGCTGATGTGCTTCTTCATATTGAAAATGGTTTATTAAGTTATCTCGAAGTGTGGAATAAAACAGGCAGTGATTATCCGAAAGCAGCACTTTTATCCTATCAACTAAAACGATATTGATACTGTTTTGCGAATGAAATCTACCTTTCGTTCATTGATTTTGTTCTTGTCCCTTACCTCATAGGGGAGGTTGAAAAATAATCAACTTTTAATGAGGATCAATACCTTCAAGCGAATCTCTTTGCGTTTGCCGTTCCAACACTGTTGGTAAAAACTCCTTAAAAAGTGATGATAAATCTCCCGGAGAAAGATCCAAAATGGTATTCTTTTCTGCCATGTTCAACCATGGTTTACGTTGACCAAAAGGATAGTCTCCAAAAATAAGCACGGGTGTTCCATATCCTGAAATTTTCCCTTCGACAAGTTGCCATTGATCGATCCAATCATATAACCATTTTGCATCTTCTTCATAGAGTCGTACACAAGAATGGGAAACGGGATAACCTGGTAAAGCATATTGATGCACGGATACACCACGGAAATTATCCAGATTAAAATACCAATCCATTATCCACGTAGGATCGACAGTAGAAACAGTTCGTTTTGCTTTCCAATTGACAGCGAACAAACCTTTTGGTGTGGGTGTAGATTCTTTTCCCATACTCGTTGGTCCCCATTTTATTCGATCGCCTTTTTCATAGACCGCAAAAGCCTGAGCATGATACGAAACTAAGATAATTTTCTGCACCTTCAATAAATCATCCAACCTCAAAGGAAAGGGGGAATATTGATCAATTCCCGACAGAAATGAATCTGGAAAAACTAGCGTATCTGTTCTATCGAAATGATCTTGATCAATTCTGTTCAAGACCAAAATAGCATTCAGTGTATCACCCGGTAAAAGCGATTGAAGCCAGGTGATTGTATCTGCAGTGGCAATAAGGTGATAGTTTAACACAAAGGATTCGTAATCCGAAGAATCAACGAATACAGGCAAATTTTCTTGATTGGTTAAATAAGTTGCCTTTTTAAGATCTGGCGTATCGCATTGCACTGCTGAGCCAATCAACAAGCAAAAAAATACGATCCAAATGATCGTATTGATTGATCTCCCTTTCCTCTCTCCCATTCCTTGATTTATTTGCGTTTAACTTGCAAAGTTAGCGCAACTTAAAGTGAAAAGTTTACATAATTCGGAAGAAGAGTTACATCATTTTATTTCGTAAAAACTCCTTAAAAATGAAAAACAAAAAAAGTTACATAATTCGAACTAAGGATTACATAATTTTATCAATCCGAAGCCTAAAAAAGGAAAATCTAGAATAGTTTACACAATTAAAATTAAGAGTTACATCATTTGAATGAAATAGACCATTATCCAACTGGAAAAAAGAGAAAACTCTATTTTAAGCATTAAAAAATAAAACAGCGCAAATTTGATTATTTTAGTAATATGACTAAAATAAATAAGCTGTTTTGTCCGAACGTATCAAAAATCTATCAAATCGTATTGGTCCTAATCCTTATATTCTCTTGTTCCGCTAAGGAAGAGGATGAAGTCCCAGTTGAAGGAGATATTGATTGGCCAAATGAGACCACTCAAAATGAATACTTTAAAACCACGACTATAGCCGATAATGAAGTGCTATTTTCTCATTTAAGAGGCCCTAGAAGCAGACAAATTCGAAATTACGGACAATAAACAAGGTGAAAAATATAGCGGTAGTTATTATAATTGTGGAACAAATACAACCATCAGCTTCAAAGGAGACGGTATTCGGTATTATATCATTAAACGAACCGAAGCAAAACCTGCCCATTATTATCCCGACTTCACCTTAACCGTTTATGGATTTGCAACCGAAGATGAATCTCAAGCTGCTTTTAAATTGGTGGATGCAGCATTAAATTCAGCAGGAAAATATTGCAATGGAAAAGCACCCATGATTGCAGTAAAAAATAAAAAAGAAATTTTTGAACTTTCAACGCGTGCAGAAATGTTTCGGGGATATATCGAAGATTTTGCTCAAATGCTCGAATCCTATTAGACCGTTTACCATGGAGCAACGTTTCGAATATCGCTTTAACCACATCTTAATTCCCCTTACGCTGATGAACGTAATACTTGGTTTTGCCATGCTAAAACAATATGGTTTTTCATCATGGATGCCCTATGTATGGTGGATTGGAGGTCTCGTCTGGTTTTATCGTTATTTGTCTTATCGAAAACACGGTTTTTTAGTTTTAAAGGAGTATGAAGTACAACTAATCACTTCCATTTGGAAAGGAATACAAATCATCAAAACATCCGATATTGAAACCATTCATGCCAATTCTAGACGGTTCAAATTGTATACAACATCTCAAAAAAAGTTTATAATTCACAAAGGAAACATTGATTCTGACCAACTTCACAAAGTTGAAGAATGGATGAACGAGAAAAAGATTTTAAATTGATGTGATGGAAATAAAACAAATACTCTTTACAGTCTTTTTACTCCTTCATCTCTTCTTTGGAATTCGTTTTCAACGCCGCATTTTGGCGAGTATTTTTTTAGATAGACGACAAAAAATAATCAATTCAATTCTCATTTGGATATTGCCTTTCTTTTGGTATAATATTTTGCGTTTATTTATCAATGAAGAAAATCCAACCGCTACAAAACGTGAGCGTGAAGCAATGCGCAAACGAAAAAAATCAGATGGATTTTACGAGAGCGGCAATGGGATTTTTTGACACTTGACACCACTTGGATCAGCCGTATTTGCTCCAAAAAGACATTTTTTTGTAAGCAATAGGTGATCTAATCGACAAAAATTTTTTTAGGGAAGCAGGAACAAAAATCAGACAAATCTGTTTAACTAAACGTATTTATTGGATTTGGTAGGTGGCGACAAAGAAAGATGTTTAAACATTAATCTACGTACTTTTCTCGGTAAGTAAAAAAACAATAACTTTGACAGTCAGAAAATAGGCGAAGAAGGAGAAGTAAATAATGACCATGCAAGTAAAATTTTCAGATACGGCGAAACTGCCAACCAAATACGGTGAATTTCAAATTATAGCTTTTAATGAAGAAGGAAGTTCACACGAACACGCGATTGTTTTCCAAGGAGATCTTGCTGGCAAAGAAGACGTTTTGACTCGAATACATTCAGAATGTTTAACGAGTGATGTTTTCACCTCATTGAAATGCGATTGTGGCGAGCAATTGGACGAAAGTTTACGATTAATTGCCGAAAAGAAAGAAGGTGCTGTGATCTATCTGCGTCAAGAAGGGCGTGGAATTGGTTTATTCAATAAAATCAATGCTTATGCCTTGCAAGATCAAGGACAAAATACGATTGAAGCGAATCATTCACTTGGTTTCGCAACCGATCTTCGCAAATTTGATATTGCTGTTAAAGCCCTTGAACATCTTCACGTTAAATCCATTGTTTTACTCTCGAATAATCCAGATAAAATAAGTTTACTTCAGGATTCTGGAATTCCGGTTACGCGCGTTCAACCCCTCATTATCGCTCCAAACAAATTTAATATCGGTTATTTAACCGTGAAAAAAGACGAGTTGAATCATTTGCTATAACGAGAGGTTAACTCAACTGTAAAGCAAAAAAAACGCTAGAACAACATGACTATCTCGAACTTAGCGTGCAATAAAAGCGTGCAGTCTTGAGATCTCCTGTTTTCAATTTCATTCTAAATGATTATTTTTAAGCATCTTTCTATATCAAACATAACTAAGGTTTGAAAGATGATATAATTTTATGCAACAGCGCGATTTAATTAAAGATCAAATTGAACAACTTGGCAAAGTGCTAAGTGAAATTCTGTCCTCCTTTTTTCGTTTAAAAACCGAAGGCAATGCGAAGGAAGCGATTCAAATAACAACCAATAAATTCCTGATCAAATTATCGATCTCAATTGAAGAATTAGCTGACTTGAACGACGAAGAATTGGCTAACGAACTACTTTCCAAAAACCTAGCTGACACCCATCTAGATCAAGTGGCGACTTATATATTTGAAAGAGGTATCTGTGAGCAAGAGCAAGAAAAATCGCCACTAAAATGGTTCGCTACAGCAAAAAAAGTAATTGCCCTCGCTGAGGAAAAGTCTGACACAATTACTTTCGGACGTATGGAATTAAAGGCAAAAATTGAAAAAGCCTCGCATCAATAAACTAATTATTCGTTCATATTGATGATTCTAAAAAAACTCGCCCAACTTATTCCGTTTATCAGTGCTTCTCTATTTGTCTTGACACCTATTTTTCAGGTTCTAAGTCAGTCGAATTCCATTACATATAACAGAACAATCATTTATACCACAGTCGAGGATTCCGTTTTTTATGCGTCCATTGGACTTGCGATTACCTTCATCCTCATTCTGCTCAAAAAGAATGCTTGGAAATATCTCTTTTTAGGATTGATTCTACTTTCGTTTACACACATCATTCAATTTAGTAATTGGAGTTTTTCAGGTTCTGTCGCATTAAACTAAAACCTCATGATTTTTGTCATTTTTGATAAAAATTGAAAAACCTATATCTTTGTTTATTAGTGATTTAACTTTTTGAAGAAAGTGAAAATCTATTGAACAACATTTGAAAAATAATTAATGCGACAGAACCATAATGTTTTGTATAAATCAGGGAAAATTGTTTCACAAAATTAGAAGATACAACGTATAATTATTTCCTAGGAGCAAATCATGGCTCCTACTTCATTCTAAAAACCGATTGAACGCGTTTCAATCGGTTTTTTTATATTGCAACGCTTAACCTGATTATAATTTTTGTTTTACAGGAGCGTTCTTTTATATCAAGGAGTTCATCAAATGATTTGGAAAATGTTAATTTCGTCAGACCAAAAGAAGATCGTTGCATCAAAAGCGACTAATTTTTCTAAATAAGGCAAAGTAGAATGGAAATATCGTTGAATTTCAAACTCCAAAATTCGGATTTCTTGGCTTATCATTTATATGCTTCGTCAAAATCTAAAAATCAGAATCGACAAAGATTAATGGTACGTATACTTGTTCCTGCTTTCTACTTTTTATTGTATTTAACCCTTTTCCTGAGATATGGAATTAGGGTTATTGACCTTTGGTTAGTTCTTTTCGCGATTTCCTGGTTAGCCTTTTATCCACTTTATTCAAAATGGAAATATAAGAGACATTTTCTCAAAACCGTGGAAGAAAATTATCAGAATAGAATCAATCAACCAATAAGTATCCGATTAGAGGAAGATCAAATATTTATTAAAGATTTTACTTCTGAAAGTACGATTGAAACTTCAGCAATCAAGGAACTGATCGAAACGAAAGATCATTTCTTTATAAAATTGAAAACAGAAATTTCCTTGATCATTCCAAAAGAAGCCATTGAAAATCATACTGAATTTAAAGATCGATTAGCGCTTTTTGGAGCTCAATATATAGATGAACTAAATTGGAAATGGGACTAGTGGGAAGTACGTTGAAATGACGTAAATTAAACGAGATATGAAATCAGTGATTTCATATCTTAGCATTCCTTTGCAACTTGAGCTAAAATAATAAATAGTGAACAAAATTCTACTTGGTCTATTCGTATTATTAATTGGTCATTTGCTCCTACTCGACTTAACGAATGCCTCCCTTGCTGGGTACTGGACAGATTGTTGGATTCCCCTTACACTCATTACATGCAGTTTAATTACCCTTCACAAAATCAAAGGCAAAAAAATGAAGCGAAATAGATTAGCGCGTATATTCCTCGGCCTTATTTCAATTTCATACCTCGTTTTGGGTATTCAGCAGGTCCGTCAATTGGGTGGTTATCAATTTTTCAACAGTTTCCAAATCACGACCTTTCATTGGATAAAAATAGACGAAACCTATTTCAATGCCTATTTTATTGGGGTTGGTGCTGAATCGGGTGGAGAGGGGAATTTCTGGATCACGCAATCAACTGCTCATTTTCCAATTTTCGAAGAAACGGTTTATTATGAACATGCCGTATTATGGGACTTTAGCGTGGAAGAATGGGATGGACAGAAGATCGATCAAGAAAAAATCGTGCGAAATTATGTGGAGACTGAAATTATAGATAAAAAAGAGAACAAGTAAAAAGGTTAAATTTTCTATCTTCGAAAACATGAGAATCGATTCAGGCGTACAACAGTTTATTGGCATCTTAGCAATTGGCGTTATTTTCGTATTGACCTGTTCGGCATTACCACACAAAGATTTGAATGAATATGGCCTTTGGCTGGCATTTCACAAATTAGATGATCACGATTTTAATACAACGGGGGAACCGAAAGAATTGAACTTCTCTTGGGAAGATTATGGAGGAGACACGTCTCTCACAAATTTGTATCAACCCTTATTTATGTACTCCCCCGACTCGTCCTTCTTTATCGACATGGATTCATATTCCCTTGACTTAGAAAAAGATGAAAATGGCCTTTACACATCAAGCGGCGTTGGAGTTGACACGAAAGTACAACTCGTTAACAGAGCAACGAATAAAAGTGTTGATTTGATCTTTTGCGGTACACAATGTTATTCAGAAACGGTAGTTTGGTTCTCCGACTATCTCGTGCAAATTTCAGGTTTTAGAATTGACGAAAAAGTTAAATATATTCCTACCCTTTTGCGAATTGACATCAAAAACAACCTTGTTTGGAACTTTGAAAGCAACCATCATTTTAAGAAAAAGCCAGCCAGTTATGCAAACGCCTTCCGTTATACGCAGATTAATTTCAAGTATTAACGTATCTTTATACACGTAAAAAGAGATGGAAGACGCTACTTCAATAGAACAAAAATTAACGCAATTTCTAGCAAGTTTTCCGGCATTGGATGCCCAAACAATTGCTGTTCTTGTAAAAAACATACCTGTTATCACACCAAAAAAAGGGACGCTTTTGCTAAAAGAAGGAGAAGTTCCAAAAGCCTGTTATTATGTATTAGAAGGATTGGTTCGCCAATATCAATTTGTGGACGGCACGGAACGCACAACCGCATTTTACACCGAGCGAAATGGAAGTGTAACCGCTGCTCATTATTCGGATCAAACTGCGGCTACATTTAACCTCATTTGTGCAGAAGATTGCCTTTTGATTGCCGGGAATCTTGAAATTGATGCGGCGCATTATGCCGAATTCCCCATACTTGTTGAAATCACAAAACGCATGATTGAAACAGATCTCAATGAGACGCAACAAACATTGACAAATTTTATTCTCTCCCCTCCAAAAGAGCGCTATGTTCAATTTCTAAAAGCACAACCAGACCTGATCAACCGGGTTCCTTTGCATCAAATTGCAAGTTATTTAGGCTTGACACCTGAATCGCTCAGTCGGATACGAAAGCGACTCGTTACCCCTTCGAATTAGCGCTTGGTCCACCTTTTATCATCAACCAAAGCCCCCATCCTAATTCCCCGAAAATCATAGGAAGGATAAAAACAAGCTCCACGTTCATCCGAATTTCTTCATAATTTTCTATCCATAAATCGGCAGTATTACTCAGTATATAACCTAATCCTGCCAAAATTAAGAATAAGGAAATGATGCGTAAAACGACCTTTTTTTCGCAGACCAATTTCGCCAAGAAAAGCAAATGCAAGCCAAACACAATTAATCCAAAATGCCAAATGGCAAAGAAGTTCTGCAGTGCATCAAAAATGAGTTGCAGATTGTCATCCGAGTGCGCCAATAAACTCGAGACCTTTACCAATTGAAAAATTGCAATTCCCAAGATTACGGAATAGACCAATCGCAAGGTTCCTGTCAAAACTGCTTTACTTTTATTTTTTTCACGATAGAGACGATAAACGCCCCACGAAACGAGAAGATCCAACACTAAAATTAAAATCCATCCTAGAATTCCCCAATAGTAGGTGGATTCAATTCCATTAAGTGCTATTTTCAATTCATTCACATCCGTTGTAAACAAATCATTAAATACCAATCCCATAGTCATACCTGCAATAACCGCCATAAGAACCAAAGAAAATCCGGTCATAAATGCGATTCGTTCTGTTGAAATGTGTATTTTCATCTTGTCTTCGTTTAATTTTATTTTGGGGACAAAGCTAGTTCCGGATGGGGCTAAAAAACCTTGACTTTCGTCAAGAAATTAAAAGTAATTGAATGAAAAAATTCATCCTAAGTTTTTTACTATTCGTGCCTTTTACAGGTCAGTGCGATACCTTAGATTATTGGTCGGTTTATCTGAACGATTCCTTGATTGGCCAATTTAATGTTCTAACACCTGACCCACTGCTGAGACTAGATAAGGAATCAATTCATTCAACGGACACGATTTTCGTGATCTACAACAATGATCATCCTTGTGGAAGATGTGACTATTATTTTGCGATTAAAGCTTCTGAAAACGGCAATAAACTTATTGCTGAACGCAGAAAGAAAATCGGTATCAAAATTCCTTTCCCATTAGTTGGCCTCAAAAATTACGAAGGTTCGTTAGATTTTGAATGTTTTGTTTATGAAGACCGGTACGGCGGCAAAGAAGGGGTATATTTGGCACTCTTTCGACTTTTAATTCAATAAAAAAAGTAGTTATTTTGAATCGATTAAGACATATCAATAAATGGTTGGGGTGGATCCTTTCAACAGGACTGGTTCTTTCCCAAGTGATGACGTCAATTTTAATCGATCCCCATTTTGCTTTGATCATGTTCCTAACGGTCGGAATAGCTTTACCCTTTATAATAATTGCTGCGGTAAGTTGCTTGGATCGCTTGCAACATGAAAAAATCATACGAATTGGACTGATTGTAGGTATCAGTTTAATTATTGCCATCCCCATTTTATTTCCCCTTTTTTTTGATCGTGAATTGATTTATATCAGTTTAATTAGTTTGTTTCTCGGAGGAATAATGTGGTGGTTCAGAAAAATGATAGAAATTCAACTCATAATCGCTAATATTATTGGTTTCGTTGCCTTCCTATTTCTGACCATGGTATGGGTGTCCTCAATATAAATAACTCTTAAAAAAACGCATTATGCTCCTTTCCGCCCATCCTAAACTCCCCATGCGCAATAAAGAAATTACGCGCACCTATTATGTCGACAAACTGCTCTTTGAAGAGATTAGCGCTCATGATTATCCGGGTTATTTAATCCTTAAAAAAGATGAAATTGAAATCCATTTTTTTGAGTTTAAGGACCTCAATCCCTATGAAAATTATGGGCAAATTTATATTCGAACGGATAAAATCGAACATTGTATCAAACCTATTTAGATTACCAAGTTCGCATTCACCCCAATGGATTTTTGGCAGAAAAACCGTGGGGACAACGTGAGTTTTCGATCCTTGATCCTGATCATAATTTGATTATATTTGGGGAAATTGTCGCATAATAAACTGAACAAGAACTATGATAACAGATCCAAAAGTTGCCGCTTTTTTTGAAAAACAAACAACCTGGAAAGCAGAAATGGACAAATTGCGTTCCATTATTTTGGACTGTCTGCTCCACGAAGATTATAAATGGGGCGTTCCCTGTTATACCGTAAACAATGCGAATATTGTGCTTATTCACGGGTTTAAAGACTATTGTGCAATTGCATTTTTCAAAGGTGCATTATTGAGTGATCCAGAGAACATCTTGATTCAGCAAACCGAAAACGTACAGTCCGCACGCCAAATTCGATTTGCCAACTTAAAAGAAATTGAAATGCAAGAAGCCACTATTAAAGCGTATATTTTTGAAGCGATTGAGGTTGAAAAAGCGGGACTAAAGGTAGCGGCAAAAAAACATGAAGATTTTGAAATTCCACAAGAATTGCAAGCAAAATTCGATTCGGACGCCGTTTTCAAAGCTGCATTTGAAGCGCTTACGCCAGGCCGACAACGTGGATATTACCTGTTTATTGGTGGAGCGAAACAAGCCAAATCGCGGCAGGCACGAATCGAAAACAACGTGGCAAGAATTATGAAAGGAAAAGGATTAACGGATTGTATTTGTGGCCATTCCAAACGCATGCCAAATTGTGATGGGTCACATAAATATTTTTAAGATCAGTGCACTATTGCAACAGGCGGCACGAATTTTGATAAAAAAAACAAAAACACTAAACAAAACAACCCATGCTAAAATCTACCCCACGCTTTACCTCTATTTGCCTTTTACTTTTAACCCTTACGATCAGTTCTTTCTCCCGTGCGGAAAGGGACTCATTAAGCATTCCATTGGCTCGAATTTCTGTTGAGACAGGAGTATTTTTTTCAAGTCATGAAAAATTTCAAACGCTCTTTGAAACAAATTCGGCCTTTAATTGGCAAATTGGATTGGATGTAGGAACCTCTACTTGGAAAATAATTCCTTGGGGAAAATTTTCAACCTTTCAATTCGAAACTTTAACGGAAGCTTCCGCTCCATACACCGCAAAATTGGTTCAATTTTCTGGAGGACTTGGCTTTCCAATAGCTTTAAAAGACCGTGACGAACTAATCCTCCGCGGTGGACTTTCACAAAACATTTACACCGTGAACGACGAAACGCAAGATGAATTAGGAATGCTGATGTCTATAGGATATAAACGCAGTCTGCACAAGAATCTTGATATCCTATTCAACGGTGCTTACAACTACTCAAAAAACAAATCCAATCCTCTTTTAAATGATTGGAATGGATTTACGTTGAATATTGGTGTGGGGATTAATTTAATTGGGTAATTTGGCTAGAAGAGAACACCGTTGAGACCGAAAAAGAAGCGAATGAATAAATCGACCGATTTAACATGGTTGCGCAATTATTATAGATACTTTATGTGATAAAATAATGAAAATAATTATATTCGAATTTATAAACCAAGGTTATTTAATCCTTTTATATGAAAACAATTTTAGTCGCGCTTCTTAGTTTTTGCCTGTCAAGTTCAATCTTTTCTCAAAACCACTCATTCCCTTATTTAGATCAAAATGGAATTGAATGTGTTCTTCTTTGGAATTCTTCGAACGGTCAATCTACACTGATGTTTTACAGCTCAGCTGAGAAAAAATTCCTACCTGCCTCCTATCAGTTACCAACGCGACCAACAGGTGAAAATGGTGTACATCAATTTCACCCGTACTTGGATCAAAACGGTTTAGAATGTGTCTTGGCTTGGAATGAAACAACAGGTGAGTCAAAATTATACTTTTATTCGAGTGCTCAAAAACAGTTTGTCTTGGCAAATTATCAGTTACCTAACAATCCAACTGGAGACTCAGGCACATATACTTTTCATCCTTATTTAGATCAAAATGGTTTGGAATGTGTACTGATTACAAATATGAAAACAGGAACATCAAAATTGTATTTTTACAGCAATACAACCAAATCCTTTGCCCTTGCATCCTATCAGATTGTCTCTGAGAAATAAGAGGAATTAGGATGAATTTTGTAAGAATCGTATGGTTTACAGAGAGAAATCTTGCAGTTAATACGACCTAATACGTCCACATCTTAACCTTTGTCTTTTGTGGATGATAGGTAATTTTAAAGAGCTTGTCATATTCCGAGTGTCCAAGTTCTTCCAGCGGCGATTTTCCTCCGAGCAGAACGATCATTGGAATGAGATTATCGCCGTGCCCACAAATTAATATGGAAGTACTGTTGCCCTCTTTAATTTTCTTGATAAGACCTTCATATTCATTCCATTCATACGGTTCAATGGCTACCTTTTTGCTTTTTGCCAAAGGCTCCACTGTTTTCACGTTTCGTTCATAACGCGTACTAAAAATTTGATCCAAGTGAATGGATTCAAATTCTGCCATTAAACGCTGAGCACGGGCTTCTCCTTCAGGTGTTAAAGGAGGATTATCCGTTGAATCTGTCAAGTCTTTTTCTGCATGGCGGACCAAGTAAATAAATTTTGATTCGTTCTCTTTCCCTTTGCCCGAAATCAGTGAGATTGAAGTCATGAGGATCAAAAAAGACGCACTTAAAAAGAAAAGATTAACTTTCAT
>JALQVX010000170.1 GCA_023263555.1 Crocinitomix sp. | reverse complement strand
AGTAACAGGAAGATTTTTTTGGTCTGCCGTTTTTGACGAAAGCAGTTTTAATTCGTTCAAACAGTGATCGTGATCACGCAATAAATCTTGCGCAAATTCAGGTAGATCAGCTGTGTCTTTTTCTTCATTTTCCATCAGATGTTTGAAGAACCCAGCTGGGCGTCTGACTGTTTGCGCAGCATTATTAATTAGGATGTCTAAACGGCTGTATTTTAATTCGATATAGTTGCAAAAAATTTCAACACTCGGAATGTGTCTTAGATCAAGGCCATGAACATGAAGACGGTGTCCCCAATTCGTAAAATCTTCTTCTTTCGAAAAACGCAAAGCCGAATCTACAGGGAAACGTGTCGTAGCCACAACTGTTGCTCCCGCGCGTAATAGCATTAAAGTGATGTGATAACCGATTTTTAAACGTGAGCCTGTCACCACGGCGACTTGACCTGTTAGGTCGGCTGTTTGAAATCGTTTCGCATAATTGAAATCACCACAAGTAGGACACATGGCATCATAAAAATGGTGTAATTCCGTGTATTCAGCTTTGCATACATAACAATTTCGAGGAGAGATTAATTTTTTAGGTTCAACCTCTTTTGGTAATTCTAAAAATTTTGGAGCGACAAAAATCACGTCTTCACGTGCACTGCGAATCCCCGTTTCTTTTCGGGCATGCTTATCGCGTTCGATTATTTTTCGTTTTGCTGCTTTTTTGGCATCCTTCCGTCTACGATCTTGCTCCTCTTTCGTTGGTCGGGATAATAATCCTGCCACTTTCATCAATTCAACCCTTCGTTCTTCCGGTAGTTCAAACAATTGGTCTGTATCGTTTAAAAGATTGGACAAAGTAGCAATACATTGTTCAATCGCCTTGTCTGATACCGTTGTTTTGTCTTGATTTTGCTCCTCTTCCATGCAAGTAAATAAAAAACAAAGATAAAGGAATTATTAGGATAAAAATCCAAGTCCGGGCGGTTTTCGCAATAACCAACCTGTTATACTTTTTCGAGAAGTTGCGGTTGGTAATACTTCGTGTTCAATAATGTCACTCTTGAACAAAACTAAGCGATTGGCAAGTGGTTTAACAATCGTATCTCCCTTGTCCTGATAGATTTTTAATTCACCCCCATCTCCTTCTTTCCAATTTTCATTGAGGTAAAAAACGATCGAAATCATTCTGTTATTTCGCTCTTGGAATTGGTCTAAATGCTTTTCGTAAAATGATCCTTTCGGGTAGAGCGCAAAATGAAATTCTCGACTTTTAAGGCCCAAAAAACAATAGCGATTGAGTTGTGCTGAAATCTCTTCAATTTTATCAAAAAAGAAGTCAAGCTCGGCGGTTTCAGATTGATCAATCCAATGAATAAAGTCGCCGCGAACCTCAGAAACAACTTGATAATCAATCGAACCAATTCCTGCTTTTTTTAGCTCATCTTGTTCAATTAAACGCTGAAAAATTTGATGTACGCTAGACAATTTGTCCAACGGTATAAAATTGTCTATGACAATGAAGTCATTGTCCGCCAATTCATCAATCCATGATAAATCTGACGCGTCGAATACGCTACTCAAGTTCTTATAATTGCATGCACAAATATACTTTAATTGTGAGACAACAATTCGCGTTCGTCTTTAAAATATGTCAGCCTACGATCAGTAATAATTGCAATTCTTCTGTGGCGGTGATCGCATGCTTTAGATTTGAAGGGATCTGAAGGTATCCTCCTGTCGTCAACACTATTCGTTCGCCTCGTTCGTCTTCATATATTGCGCGACCAGAAGTTATTATGATAAACGCGTCAACTTGGTTGATATGCGTTTTTAATGATTCTCCGGATTTGATGTGAATACTGTTTAGCGCAGAGTTTGTATTCGATTTCAGCTTAGCAATGGAGACTGGTTTTTTTTTTTGATGAAGCAGGTTGACATTCATTGGTTTGAGATTTAGGAGCTGTATATTAAGATGTGTTGTTTACTATTATTTAGGCATGATTTTGATCGTGTATCTTTTTTAGATCATTTATTTAATTGAAGTCGATAAATAAATCGTGCCTCAAACGACAGTCCATTTTGAAAGCTTGAAACGACTGCAGGTCGATCATCTCCAATATTAACTGGACCAAGTTTCCAATTCATTTTATCGGTGCTTTCATAAACGCGATACTTTCGCAGAATTGAATAGCCGGCTTTAACGTGGAACCAACAGTTTTTTCCAATTTCAAACTCTGAAAACGCCCAAATATTATTGTCAGCTTTGTCAATATATGCACCCTGTTGCAGAGGATCTTGATTGGTTCTAAAAGAAGCATTGACACCGTCAAATCGAATTCCTGCAACAAAATTGTCTTTTGGTTGATATGCTAATTCAAAATTAAGTGGCACGATTAATTTAATTCTCCAGTGATCATTTATTTTCCAATTAAAACCAAAAAGGGGAACGAACATTGGTCCAAAAAATTCACCATTATAATAGGCACCATATTTCCAATCAAAATTAGTTGAATGTGATGTCGTTCCCAATACTAGACCTCCTTGTTGCATATGATCTAAACCTACTGAATTAAAATCGGTATTCAAACGGGTGATTGACATGAAGAGCATTTTAGAGGTTGCATTCCACTTATGCTCCAATCCTATTTGAACACACATAGATGAAAAATCTAGATTTTTTCGGTTATTAGCTGAACTTTTTATTTGGTTTTTTTGGTAATCTAATCCAACAATTGCAACGTTTTTATCGTTGAGGACTAAAGGCAATTTTGAATCGACAGCAACTGTATTTAGGCTGTAAGTATGTGCAGAATCTTTAACCGTATTAAAAGGGGATGTACGATAGTATACATTTGCTAAATCTATGGAGTTTTGTCCAAAATTTAATGAACTTAGACATAAAAGGAGTAGTACTAATTGCGTTTTCATATGCTCTTTATTTGATTCAAATGTAGCAGATTATCAAAGGGTTTAAGAATTGAATTTCGCAGATATATTTTCGTTTTTGCGCATTTCGCAAAAAAAAGCCGACTCATTTTTGAGTCGGCTTGATCCGTAATTTAAAGTTCTTCTTAAAAGCTTTATTAAGAATGAAGATCAAATCGATCGAGGTTCATCACTTTTGTCCAAGCGGCAGCAAAATCTCGAACGAATTTTTCTTCGGAGTCCGCACTTGCATATACTTCTGCAATTGCTCTCAATTCCGAATTTGATCCGAATATCAAGTCAACACGAGAACCGGTCCATTTTAACTCACCTGTCTTGCGATTTCTGCCTTCAAAGGCTTTTTCGTCATCCGAAGTAGCTGCCCAAGTGGTACTTAGGTCAAGTAAGTTTACGAAAAAATCATTTGATAAAGTTGCCGACTTAGCGGTGAAAACACCGTGATTAGAACGGTCGTAATTTGTGTTTAACATTCTTAAACCACCCACGAGAACGGTCATTTCTGGTGCTGATAAAGTGAGTAATTGCGCTTTATCGATCAACAACTCTTCAGCTGAACTTTGACAACGAGCATGAACGTAATTGCGGAAACCGTCGGCTACGGGTTGCAATGCAGAAAAAGATTCTATATCTGTTTGTTCTTGACTAGCGTCAACACGTCCGGGTGTGAATGAAACGGGAATATCGTAACCGGCATTTTTAATGGCTTGTTCAACTCCTGCACTTCCACCTAAGACAATTAGGTCGGCCATTGAAACGCGTTTGTCATCTTGTTGTGCGGCGTTAAATTTAGATTGAATTTCTTCAAGTATTCCGAGAATCTTTGCTAATTCAGCCGGGTTATTAATTGACCAGTCTTTTTGTGGTGCAAGACGAATGCGTGCGCCATTAGCCCCCCCTCGTTTATCTGAACCTCTGAAGGTTGATGCTGATGCCCAAGAAAGAGACACCAATTGTGCGATTGAAAGTCCTGAAGATAGTAGCGCTTCTTTCAATGTTTTGATTTCCTTTTCAGTAATGATTCCGTGATTAAGTGCTGGAAGTGGATCTTGCCAATCAAATGCTTCTTTCGGAGCTTCTTTACCTAAATAAAGTGAAGTAGGTCCCATGTCTCTATGTGTCAATTTAAACCAAGCTCGAGCAAATACGGCTTCAAATTCAGCTGGATTTTCTTGAAAACGTTTTGAGATAGGAAGGTAAATAGGGTCCATTTTTAACGCCATATCCGCAGTCGTCATCATCAAATCTCGTTTTTTAGACTTGTCATGAGCTGAAGGTGCGTGGTCTGGATTTGAGGACGCTGTCGGTTTCCATTGGTGCGCTCCTGCTGGACTTTTCGTTAATTCCCAGTCATATCCTAAAAGGACACGGAAATAGTCGTGATCCCATTTTGTCGGATTTGGTGTCCATGCGCCTTCAACTCCACTTGTGATGGTATCATCTCCCTTACCAGTTCCAAAACTATTTTTCCAACCTTGACCTTGTTGAGCAATTGGAGCCGCTTCTGGTTCGCGTCCAACGTATTCATCTGGGTTTGCTGCACCATGTGCTTTTCCGAAGGTATGTCCTCCTGCAACAAGCGCCACGGTTTCTTCATCATTCATAGCCATTCTTGCAAATGTTTCTCGAATGTCTACTGCTGATTTAAGTGGGTCTGGATTTCCATTTGGTCCCTCAGGATTTACATAAATCAGTCCCATTTGCACAGCTCCTAATGGATTTTCTAAATCGCGCTCACCTGTGTAACGTTTGTCGCCTAGCCATTCTGTTTCGACTCCCCAATAAATATCTTCTTCCGGTTGCCAAATATCTTCTCTACCTCCTGCAAAACCAATTGTTTTGAAGCCCATAGATTCGAGTGCACAATTCCCTGCTAAAATCATTAAATCAGCCCAAGAAATTTTATTTCCGTATTTTTGTTTGATCGGCCACAAGAGTAAACGTGCTTTATCTAAGTTTCCATTATCAGGCCAACTGTTTAAAGGTGCAAATCGTTGAGAGCCAGAACCTCCACCTCCACGGCCATCCGTTACACGGTAGGTTCCTGCGCTATGCCATGCCATTCGAATGAAAAAGGGGCCATAATGTCCGTAGTCAGCTGGCCACCAATCTTGTGAATCGGTCATTAAGGCGTAGAGGTCATTTTTTAGGGCATCATAATCAAGTGTCTTAAAATGATCCGCATACTTAAAAGATGATCCCAAGGGATTTGCCATTGGAGCATTTTGGCGAAGTATGCTTAGTTTTAAAGCGTTTGGCCACCAATCTCTATTTGTTGTGCCACCTCCAGCAATCTGTTTACTTTCTCCGTGCATAAACGGACATTTTCCTTTATTGTCTTCCATATACTCTAGTTTATTTTAGTGTTATCTATTTTAAAAATTTTGTGTCTTCTCAAATATCGACAATAATAGTATGGTTATCAAATAGATATTATCTAATTGTTAATAGATATAATTTATAGTCCTGTTTAAATGTATAGTTTTCAGTTATTTTTAGTGGATAGAAAGGATGACTTTTCTGTTATTTTTTTTATTGGATCAACTTAATGCTTAATTATTGTTTAATTTGAAGTTCAATTAATGATCTCCCATTGTGCGTATACGAACGTTTATTTTATTTTTTTTGTTGGCCTTCAATTTTATCCTTTTGCGCAAACAGCAAAGGATTTAATTGAGGATGCTGAGCGCTTTTTGAATCAAAGTAAAAAACAGAAAGCGATTGTCAAATATGAGGAGGCGCTCGAAGTGGCTGAAATGAATGGTGATCTGGACTTGCAGATGAAGTGCCATCTCAAATTAGCGTCCCTGAAAGATAATGTGATCAATTATAAAGAAGCCTTGGCGCATTACAGAGAATTTGCCGGGATTTATCAGCGTCAAACTGAAGAAAAGCATGATATTCTAAAGTCTTCGGTAGACAATTTATCAGATTCAGTAAATGATTTAGAAAATTCGGTTACTTCTTTGGAAAGCGAGGTAAAGTCTGGCGTTAAGGAAATAGAAGCCAAGGCACTCAAGATTGATTCGCTTACAACGGAGCAGTTGCAATCGGAGCTGGAAATTCGGGATTTAGAAATTGTAAATCAACGCGCACAACTGGATGCCAAAACAGCTGAAAACAGGAAAAATAGTTTAATCCTGATTCTCCTTCTTTTTGGTGTGGTGGTGGTTTTCATAGCAAGGAGTTATTTTCGAAAGAGACGCACCACTATTTTATTGCGTAATAAGAATTATGCCATTGCAAAAGAGAAAGAAAAGTCGGATGATCTACTCCTCAATATATTACCTGAATCTGTTGCGAATGAATTAAAGGAATACGGTAAAACGACTCCTGCCTATCATGAAAATGTGACAGTTATGTTTACCGATTTTAAAGGCTTTACCGAGTTTTTAGAAGCGCACAGTCCCACTGAGATCGTAGAAATGGTGGATTTTTATTTTAGTGCATTTGATGAAATTGTTAAGCGCCATCATATCGAAAAAATTAAAACGATTGGAGATGCGTACCTCTGTGTAAGTGGAATTCCAACCGAAAATTCAGCTCACGTAAAAAATATGCTCAATGCGGCATTAGAAATTGTCGATTTCGTGGACGAGTCTGTCCGTAAAAAGAAGGAAGCCGGTCTTCCCTTTTTTGCGATAAGAATAGGTATACATGCGGGTCCTTTGGTTGCTGGAGTTGTAGGGTCTATGAAATTCGCCTATGATGTTTGGGGCGATACGGTAAATATAGCTGCGCGTAAACTTCTCACCCCATCAGGTATTTATGAAACTTTAGGGCATAAAAAAAGCCGACTCATTTCTGAATCGGCCATAAATGGGTGGGAGATGGGGTTCGAACCCACGACCCCCGGAACCACAACCCGGTGCTCTAACCAACTGAGCTACAACCACCATTTAATTTTTTTACTACTGCTTTCAGTAGCGAAGTTGCCTATTCCGATTTAGCCGACTAGAGCTTGCTCGTAAGGAGACTTTATCGGAAAGCTACAACCACCATTTAATTTTTTTGTTCAACTTAATTGAACCCTCAAAAGATGCGTTCATCTCTGTTTCGGACGGCAAATATAAGGCAATTTTTTAATATAGATATCGAATTGAAAAAAAAATGAATGATTTTTTTAACGTTTTTTTGAGAAGTTAATTGCTGCAAATAATTTTTCAATTCCGTCCATCAATTTTTTGAGTAAATCAAAATATAAAGTGACCATTAAAAAGATTGTCATCCCCCAAATAACCAATAAGTTACCTGAAAAGGTACTTATATAATCACCGAAGAAACGTTTTCGTGGCGCGTAGAAATGAGCGCCAAAAAAGCCAACATCATAAGGGTCTAAATAAATAGGATCCGCCTTTTGCACGAGATGATTCCCAGAGCGAACAAGTTTAGTTAGATCCGTTTTGTTGGTCACGAACTGTGTAAGCGATTTATTTGTATTCTCTGTCACGAGTTTCAGATAAGTCTCTTTGTCGTGCTTGTCAATGATTTCTTGCGTCTTGTCATCTATGCGTGTACGATTATTGTCAACAACAGATTTATAATGAGTTTTAAGAATTTCGAAATAGACTTTTACCTTATCATAGGTATCATTAGTATACTTCTCAATTGTTAATTCTTCAAGACAACCCTCACATGTTAAATTTTGAATAAAGTCATGCTCACGATTGATTTCATGTCGCAATACGTCTAAGGCATCCTCTATATTTTCATTCATCTCCGCATTACCATGATTCGTTTTTACGAAATCGAGTTGAGCATTCAATTCTTGTAACCAATAATCCTTTTTCCAAGATGCGAAGCTTTTATTTTTTTCAAATTCAAAATAAATGCGATTGTATTCATTATCTTTAAATTGCGTTACAGCTAGGGCTTCATAAGCCCAACGCGAGGCCATCACATTTCCCACGAGAGGAACTGAACTTTCATCTCCAAATAAAGGGTGTAGTTTGTCAAATTTCACAATGACACCGCTGAATAAAAGTTGCGGAATAATGAGGATCGGGATAAGGATGTAGATCACCTTTACTGAATTGAAACTTGCCGAAATGTTGAGTCCCAATAAATTTGCAAAACAAGAAAGACTAAAAAGCACCACCCAATATTCGAACCACATGCCCTTAATTTCTAGAATGAAGTTTCCAATCAATACAAACAATAGCATTTGAATAGAAGAAATGATAAACATGATGGTAATCTTCGAAATCAAATAAGAACCACGGCTCAAATTTAAAAAGGACTCCCGTTTTAATATTTTTTGATCCTTAATTATTTCCTCAGCCGCGACTGTTAAACCTATGAATAGAGCTACAATCACAGCAATAAATAGAAACGGCGGAATGTTCTGGTTTTCATTGAACGTATAAACATCTCCCGCATCACTATTGTAAAACTTAACAAAAAATGAAAGTACAAAAGCCAATACAGGAGCCTCAAGAAGATTGATAAATAAATATTGTTTATTCGTCAATTTGGACAGTACATCACGAATAAAGAAAACACTAAGTTGCTTAAAAATAGAAGGTTTCTTAAATGTACTTTCAGGAATATCCTCAATAGTTTGAATTTCTTGTACCTCTTTTTCTAATAAATTTAGATAGTGTGCATTCCATTCCTTAGAAGATACTTTACGGTGTTGGGTTAATGTACCATATTCATCAACAACCTTTGATTCTATAATATTGAAAATCTGTTCAGGATTAACATTACCACAAACATGACATTCACTTTCATTACTCTTCGCATGATTAATGAGGTCTTTAAAATACATGACTGCATCAACCGGATTACCGTTATATATCGGATACCCACCAACGTCCAAAATCAAGAGTTTATCAAACATTTTGAAAATGTCAGAAGAAGGTTGGTGGATGACTACAAAGATTAGTTTCCCTTTTAAAGCTAATTCCTTCAAAAGGTCCATTATATTCTCCGAATCTCTTGAAGAAAGACCAGATGTAGGCTCGTCGACAAAAAGCACAGAAGGTTCACGGATCAGCTCTAAGGCAATATTCAACCTTTTTCGTTGTCCTCCCGAAATAGTCTTCTCTAATGGGCTGCCAACTTTTAAATCACGCGTTTCATATAGTCCCAATGATTTAAGAAGCGTAAGAACCTTTTTCGAAATTTTTCGCTCATTTAATCCACCAAAACACAACTTTGCATTATAGTATAAATTCTGATAAACAGTTAATTCCTCAATCAGTAAATCATCTTGAGAAACATAACCAATTACCCCTTCAATCTTGTTTTTCTCGCGGTGTATATCGATACCATTGATAGTTACCGCACCTTCCGCAGGAGTATAATTACCGTTAAGAACATTCAGTAAGGTTGATTTACCCGCACCAGACCCACCCATTATTCCGAGCAATGATCCTGATTCTTCTGCAAAATTAAAGTTATGTAAACCAATTTTACCACTCTTAAAGCGGTAGATAACATTCTCTGCTTTAAAGACGATTTTACTTTCTGAAGAATCAGATAGGAAACTTCCAATAATATCACTGTAATAAATCGGACTTACCTTTGAAGATCGAATCGAACTTCCTTGGTTGAGAATCAAATGACGATAGGGTCTAACGGGCTGACCATTTAGGCTCAATTCGCTATTGCCCAGATATTTAAAGAAATGAAAATTAACGCTTTCAATTTTTAAGACACGTAATTGACCCTCAAGATTTTCAGCATAAATATGTTTCGCATGCTCAAATGTCTCTGTTTTTTTCGGTGTTACATACAGCAAATTGACATTGTCAATGATTACATCTAATGGTGCTTCAACGAAATCTTTAATTTCGTTGTACTCTTCCATAGATACATTAAACGTATCAGCTACCGTTTGAGCAAATTCCCGTTCTTGTTCTGCGACAGATTCGTTGGCATTAATAAATTCCAAGATTCTGAGCAACACAATCATCTTTTGACGTTGTGCAAGTTCTTCGTTGATTTGTGTACAGATGCGGAGTACCTTAACCGAATGGACTGATGTTTTTTTTCTAACCCCGTCTTTCTTGGTTGTTTTACCTTGATAGGCAATCAGAAATTCGTCGAAAAGAGTCAAATATTCCTCAACGGCTGCGGAGCCTAATTCTTGATTTAAAAAGGATTGAACAATGTTTCGCCCATGTCCTTTCGTTACAGGATTTTGAATGTCGATTTCCTCATCAACCCTCGCAATAATTGCGAAGAGCTGCATTAAGGCTTTTAATATTCGTTGACTCATTAAGTGGAGTGAATCTTATTTTTGAAATCCGAGAAGTACAACAATACAACCCGAAACTTTTTTATCGAGATCTAAGCGGGCCTCAATATAACAATCTAATGTACTGTCAATTTTAAAATCCCAATACGGTTTGTTTTCAAAATCCTCGTTTGTAAACAATAGATTTCTGTCTTTGTCATATACACTAAAAATAACATAATTTCCTTTGTCACCAGCGGTCGCCGCAATGCGATAGAGTGAACCACCATAAAGTGTAACTTTAAATTCTGCCGATTGTTCGGCATCAACAAATGCTTTATAAACCTGACCGTCTGAAATAAAGATTTTACCTGAATTGGCGTCAATCGATAAGTATTTGTAGCAAACGTTTGCTAAAGAGTCGCATTCTTGTCCAAAAGTTAACCCCGAAAAAAATACGAATAAAAGTGAAGTAAGTATGTGTTTCATGGTTATACGATTAGTTTATTACGAATTGCTTTGATCTTTTTAACAATGTTGTTAAGCACCGCTTGGTCAATTTCTACCGAAGATTTACTCTTAATATGTGTGAGCCCTTTTTCAGGAACGGTGACAGGGGCAACAAATGTATAGTTGAATTTAATCTGATCGAAATCTACCTGCACATCTTTCAAATCGGCAATTAGCGCTGTATACGTTCCTTCTCCATTAAAATCATTTAACAAATCAATAATTGTTTTTAAGGCTGTTTTTTGCTCACCTATACGATTTGCGATTTCTTGATCCTTCGTTTTCTCAAAAGAGGTTGTCGCGAAGTACATAGATTCTATCCATCCCCCCGTTAAAATAAGTGAAGCAACGTCATGCCGCTCATTGTCTTTTAAAAATTGATCACCCTTGCGATAGCCTTCAGACATAATCACCAACATAGAATCCTGGTTACTTCCATTGTCAATAAAACGTTGCGTTAGGTCGGCGTCAAAAGCCCCAGCAATACTCAAATCTGTTGAGAGTTTATCAATTGATTTAAGATAAAGAGCAGCCTGTAGATTTTCCTCATAAATGGTTGCATAACCTAAATCAGCACCATACACCCCCATGTTTATAGCACGCAGGAACGTTGTGGTGAAATTTTCCACCTTATCAGGATCCGTTAAAACAGCCTCGTTGAATACATTGTCTTGACTTTTAATCAAGCTCACCATTTGAATCGGTGAAGGAATACTGAATATTTTTCCGTTGATATTTATTGTTAGCGATTGCGCAGAATCGATAGAAGCATCTGATACAATAACTAATTCGGTTCCGTCTGGATCTTCGGTGGAAATATCTAAACCTTCACCGCCACACGAAATGAACGCGAAAAGAGGCAATACCGGTAAAAAAAACTTATGGACAAATTTCATAGCATTAATTTATTCCAAAACTAAAAAAAATAAATCGATTTCTTGTAAAAAAACGGTTCAGGTTGGTATAAAAAAATGAATCCTATAGGGTGATCCTTTGTTGATCCTAACGTATTGTGTCTAAATGATCATTCTTTAGATGCCTATAAGCTCCTATTTTCGCTCGATTTTTGGACGCGAAATTGCCTATGGATCGATTCCTTTTGCATTAATACAAGCCTGATTTTAGTCTTGTTTTTCTCAGAAATAAAAGGCAATTTGTATTTCTTTTTTAATTATCCATCATAAATCCTAATTTTGTAATTAAACTGAATTAAAATGCGTGTTAGACCGAGAAGAAATCGAAAAAATCAAGTGTTAAGAGATATGGTTGAAGAAACTTTTCTCAGTCCTGCTCACCTTATTTATCCCTTATTTCTTCAGGAAGCTTCTTTGAAACCTTTTGCTATCCCTTCATTACCCGGTGTCTTTCGTTATAATCAAGATGATTTAGCAAAAGAGATCGAAGAGTGCATCACGCTCGGAATTCGATCATTTGTTCTATTCCCTGCTGTTCCTGATAGTTTGAAGGATGAAACGGCC
Source organism: Crocinitomix sp. (assembly GCA_023263555.1). Classification (GTDB taxonomy): domain Bacteria; phylum Bacteroidota; class Bacteroidia; order Flavobacteriales_D; family Crocinitomicaceae; genus Crocinitomix. Next base: position 6,188 of record JALQVX010000170.1, on the reverse strand, counting down.
TCATATAGCTGGCAATCGGATAATTTTTATCTAGCGGCTATCCATTTTCTTAAAGAACGATTTCCGTCGATTAATTTGATGAGTGATGTTGCAATGGATCCATACAGTTCTGATGGACATGATGGATTAGTGCGTGACGGAGAGATTGTTAATGATGAGACGTTACCCATTTTAGCTGAGATGGCAATCGCTCAAGCTCAGGCAGGAATCGATATTATTGGGCCATCTGATATGATGGATGGTAGAGTAGGGTATTTGCGGGATTCCCTTGATAAAGCGGGTTATATTTCAACCTCAATCATGGCGTATACAGCAAAATACGCAAGTGCGTTTTACGGACCGTTTAGAGATGCATTAGAATCGGCACCAAAAGCTGGAGATAAAAAAACGTATCAAATGAATCCTGCTAATAAGCGGGAAGCGTTGATTGAGGCACAACTTGATGCTGCAGAGGGTGCAGATTTTTTAATGGTGAAGCCAGCTCTATTGTATTTAGATGTGATTCATTTGCTCAAGTCAGAGCAATTATTGCCAATTGCGGCCTATAATGTTAGCGGTGAATATGCAATGTTAAAGGCTGCTTGCGAAAAAGGCTGGCTTGATTATAACAAGGCAATGCCTGAGATGTTGCTGAGCATGAAACGTGCAGGGGCAGATGTAATCTTAACGTATTTCGCGAAAGATTTTGCTCAACTATTTAAGGAAGGATTGTAATCCAACTAACGAAGTGGTAAGTAGCGAATTGGCTCTTGAAAACCGTCTAATCTCAGTACGATTTCGTTGTCGTCATACGCAAAGGTCGAAATTTCAAAGACCAAAACTTCTTCTATAAGTTCGCGACAGCTATCACCGAAGTCATTGTGATACAGCTTTATTGATCGTTGAGGTGGAATGGATTTTGAGATCATTTTGTGACCAATTAATTTAAATTCGTGCTTTTCACATCCTCCGCTATATTTTACGCTGATACTCATTTTATTCCCGGTGATTGTTACGTTTTCTATTCCTAAAGGAGCAGACCCGCCATACGCATTCATATCAAGAACTAATTCGGCACTTGGGACCGAAACAATAGCTTCTGGTTCCACGATTTCTTGTGGGTTTTTACAAGCAACTAAACTAAATAAAGCTCCTGTAAAGAGCAGTGATTTCAACGAAGTTAATTTCATAATGGTATTTTAATAATTGTTGTGCAGCTAAATAATCGAACTGCGGACAAAGTTACGGATCATTTTTTTGATTTAACGAAGAAGAGGATGAATAAAAAGAGGACGAAAATACCACTCAAAATAATTAGTTCTCCTGATACAGGCAGAGGATCTTCTGTTGGGGGTAACATTAATGATGGTATTTCTTGAACTGTTGTATCTTTATTTTGAGCAATCTTTTCTTTGAGTACCTCATATTCAAATCGCCAATGCTCGGTAAGTGGAAAATAGCGTGTGAAAATGGGAATTTTATACTTTTTATTGCTCAGTTTTGACTTAACAATCTTCAAACTATTTAGAATTTCTTTGTCCCATTTATTGTAATGGCGACCAATACTGTAGGCGATATATGCATCCGATAAGGCCACGTGATATTCAAATATTTGCCCCATTTCATGGCACGCTGAAGCTATTATCGGGTCATCTTTATGGATGTGGTGGATGAGCAACTTGAGCACAAAGTCAAGGTTTTCAAGCGGAATGATTACCTCGTTTTGATAACGCTCACCCGTTTTGTCAATTCCGATCAGTGAAGAATCAACAGGAAAGTTCAGAATCTTGTGCGTCTTATACCATTTATTGTCTTTATTGTGGGCGATATAGGCTTTTAAAAACTGATCAAGAAAATAGATTTTTGAAAATTTAAGGATACCAGGGCTTGATTCGTAAATACGTTCTATTCCTTCTGGATATTCCTCATTGAGGATGTAATTTACACTTTCATCCCACCAGTATTTTTCTTCGTCGTAAAAATCAGGTTTGAGGTAAAGAAAGTAATAGGCAGAAACGTCAGTGCTTCCCGTTTGTAATAAAGTTTCTGCAAAATGCAAGCTGTCAATTCGTGTCCAATTCTTTCTCGGCTTTGCTTCTAAAGTGTCCAAATTTGAGCGCACAGAATCACTGTCAAATCCCCGTTGGAAAGTGGTTAATTTATACCATGGATTTGGTTCAGTCCGATAAGGAGACTGATGTCGAGATGTCGAATCTGCAAGTGCAAAACTTACCGTATTTACACAAAGAAAACAGATGAAAAAGTATAAATTAAAATGATTTCGTAAATACATATTCAATGATATTTGCGCCCATTCTCAAAGCTTCTTCTCTTTTTTCGGGACTGTCTCCGTGCACTTCGGGATCTTCCCAACCATCACCTAAATCTGTTTCGTAAGTGTAGAGACACACAAGGCGACCTTGGTACACAATACCGAAAGCTTGACTTCGCTGATCGTCATGTTCGTGAATTTTTGGTAACCCTTTTGGGAATTTATAGGTTTGACTGAAGAGGGGATGGTTGGCCGGAAGTTCAACCCAATCTAACATAGGGAAGACCTTCTTGATTTCTTTGCGGATGAATTGATCCATGCCATAATTATCGTCAATGTGTAAAAATCCACCACCCATAAGGTAGTTCCGCAAGTTTTCTGCATCAGATGCCGAAAAGACAACGTTACCATGTCCGGTCATATGAACAAATGGGTAATTGAACAAAGCGGGATCTGAGATGTCAACCGTGGCCACATCTTCATCAATAGATGTGCCTAAATTTTTATTGCAAAACTTGACCAAATTAGGAAGTGCAGTAGGGTTCGCATACCAATCTCCTCCCCCTTTGTATTTCAGCACGGCAATTTGAAATGTCGGCTTTTTAACTTGTCCAAAACCAATAGAGGACAAGCTAATGAAAACCAATAATACAATTATATGAGTGTGACGGTATGACATGCTACAATTCCTGCGGTTTCAGTTCTTAGGCGACTTTCCCCTAGACTGACTGCTTCAAATTTATTTTGTTTTGCTAAGTTAATTTCATCTGCGGTAAAATCGCCTTCTGGCCCTATTAAAATTACCATTTTTTTTTGAGGTAGGATTGTGTTTTTAAGTTCTTTTTTTGTTGTATCTTCTTCGCAATGCGCAATAAAGCGTTGGTTATCATTGTGATCTAAGCAAATAAAATCATGAATAGGCATCAATTCATCAATTTGCGGAAGAAATCCTTGACCAGACTGTTTCATGGCAGAAATAGCGGCTTTTACAATTTTTTCATGGTTAATGATTTTACGCTCGGAGTTTTTGCACAAAATTGGCGTAATACGATCGATACCAATTTCTATCGCTTTTTCAATGAAGAAAAAGTAACGATCAAGGTTTTTAGTAGGTGCCAAAGCGATATGCGAATAAAATTCGTGTTTTGCTTGGTCTGTTGTTTTAATGGCTTCGAATTTTAAAGCCTTTTTATGGGCTTGTACGATCTTAGCAAGGATTATTCGTCCTTTACCATTCATTATTGTAATGTGATCATTCTCAGATAAACGTAAAACGCGAACAGCATGATTGGACTCCTCTTCTGAGAGCGTTCTTCCTTCCACATCTGGACAAAAAAAATGATGTTTGGCTGTAGTCATAAATCAAAAACGTACTTTTGTAGACGATAAAATTCAATGGTGAGAACAAAAATAGCATTTTTATACAGTGAATTGGCAGGTTATTTTTTAGCATGCGCCGAAGAGCTCGCTAAACAGGCGGATGTGCTAATTGTTCATTGGCCGATTAATCCTGAAGCTCCATTCAAATTTTCACCAACTGAAGGAGTTAAATTGATTGAAAAATCTTCGCTTTCTGATCGGGAATTGCAAGAAAAAATTGCACAATTTGATCCTAACACAATTGTATGTAGTGGATGGGTAGATAAAGATTATCTTAAAATTATTCGTCGTTTACCCGATTCGACACATAAAATTTTAACACTCGATAATCATTGGGTTGGGTCGTGGCGGCAATACCTCGGTGTCCTTAGCTCTCCTTTTTTTTTAAAGCGCATTTTTTCACATGCATGGGTGCCCGGACCGGAGCAAGCTAAATTTGCGAAAAAATTGGGTTTTGGCGGTCGACTATTAGAGGGGTTTTATTGTGCCGATACCGCTTTATTCAATGCGAAATTTAAGGCAACGATTGATGAAAAGCGAATCGACTTTCCAAAGCGATTTTTATTCGTTGCTCGCTATTTAAAACACAAAGGTATTTATGATTTGTGGCAGGCTTTTGTGGAATTGCAAGAAGAACACCCGAATGAATGGGAATTGTGGTGCTTGGGAACAGGTGAAGAATGGGAAAAGCGCACAATACACGAGAAAATTAAACATATTGGGTTTGTTCAGCCGGAAGATATGCAAAGTTATCTAGCCTCTACTGGCGTTTATGTTTTGCCGAGTACTTTTGAACCTTGGGGGGTAAGTGTTCAAGAAATGGCAACGGCCGGTTTCCCGCTTGTTTTAAGTGATGCGGTTGGTTCGCATGTTCAGTTTTTGAAGGGGAATGGAGAACTGTTTAAGTCAGGAAATGTAAATGAACTGAAGGCGAAGCTTTTAAAAATAATTCAACTCCCTAAAAATGAATTGATTGCTCTTGCTGAAAGAAGTCATGCAGTTGGAATGATATATACACCCTTGGATTGGGCAAATAAAATAATGAAGATCAATGAGTAAAGGAATGGAACAATTGGCGATTAAGCTTTGTATGACCAAAGATATCGGTGTTCACGGTAATTTATTTGGTGGCAATATGCTGTCATGGTTGGATGAGGCCGCAGCAACCTGGGCGTGTAGCGTCTGTAAAAACCCAAATATGGTCACGGCCAAAATTGATGAGATGGTTTTCGAAAGACCGGTTAAAAATGGTGAACAAGTTATTATTTATGGACAAGTGAGACGTGTTGGAAAAACGTCTATAACGTTGTATATTGAGGCAAGAAAGAAAGATTTTTACAGTGGAGAAGAAGAAACGGTCTGCTCAACAATTTTTATTTTTGTGCGAATCGATAGTAATGGACGCTCCATTCCAATCGACGACTCTGTGCGCGAAATGTATGCCGATTTAGCAAATTAAAGTGAAGAAAATCCTCATCATACAAACAGCTTTTATTGGAGATGCTATTTTAGCGACTTCATTGGTGGAATCTATTCATGCCGCCTATGACGGGGTGTGTGAAATTTCTATTGTGGTAAGGAAAGGTAATGAAGCATTACTTCAGGATAATCCAAGGTTACAGGAGGTCTATGTTTGGAATAAAAAGGAGAAGAAATACCGCCACTTATTGCGTTTAATCAGAACCTTGAGACAGATTCGGTTTGATGTGGTGTATAATTTGCAACGTTTCGGATCGACTGGTTTCATGACATGGCGAATGCATGCTCCCGTCAAAGTAGGATATGCAGAAAATCCATTTTCATGGACCTATACGCGACGTTACAAACATGTTCTTGACGGGAGTCACGAAGTAATGCGTAATTTCGGCCTCGTTCTCGAAGATCTTCCCCTTGGTGCACAATTAATTAATCCGCGACTATACCCTAGTCAAAAAGATGTAGATCTTGTTAATCAAAAAATAAATACAGCTGAGCCGTATGTCGTTTTAGCACCAGCATCTGTTTGGTCTACAAAACAATGGCCGAAACATAAATGGGTTGAATTAATTAATAGTTTTGATCAAAATCTTCAGGTTTATTTAATTGGTGCACCTTCTGATAATGCGCTAATTGCTGAAATTATTGAAACTGCTTCCCACAATCGGATGTCTAATTTTGCAGGTGTGTTTAGTTTGTTGCAGTCTGCTCATTTGATGAAGAACGCAGCACATGTTTTTGTGAATGATTCGGCACCATTGCACCTTGCGTCTTCTGTGAATGCAAAAGTAACCGCATTCTTTTGCAGTACTGTTCCTTCTTTTGGATTTGGTCCTCTTTCAACTCAGTCAACAATTGCTGAGACTCCGTTAAATCTTGATTGTCGTCCGTGTGGTTTGCACGGTCATAAGGCCTGTCCAAAAGGTCATTTCAAGTGCGCTGAATCTATTTCTATTCCAAAATTCGCATAATTGCCATTCATTTTTTTGTTTCGATAGGTGTATATCGTAACTATTTTACAATAAGGGCGTAAGAATTGCAAGGTTGTGCTAAAAATAATACGTATAAATACTTAATTTCG